>NVWB01000279.1 GCA_002733575.1 Blastopirellula sp.
CAGTAAAACCATGTCAATAAAACATAATATGTTGTCGTTTGACCATGTTGGTCAGTTTGCTGCCAAAGCTGAAGTTAACTGGGCTAACTCTTAGCACAGCAATGAAGATGACTTATCAGAAAATCAACATGATTCAATTAAAGAAACACTGGTCACTACTGTTAGAACTACCCGACTTAAAACTGCTCTCGCTTCACAACACCAAATTACTACCCCACGTGGCCGATGTACTGCGCCAATGTTCGGAACTGTGCGAACTACAATTGCACAAAAGTTTTGATGACGACTCAATGCAGCTTGTCGCAGAACTCCCTTCACTCAAGGCCCTGGTGATCAACAACTCCGAAGTCACCGACAACGGCATCTGGTACTTGGAAGAACTCCGCAATTTAGAACAGCTAGAACTCACCGAACTCAAGATCTCGGAAAATTCACTGCTGTATCTAAAACAGCTTCCGAAGCTAACCGAACTTTCGCTCAACAATACCGAGCTACAATCACCCTGGTCGCTTCGTCCTGGCGATTTCTCGAAGCTCAGCAAAATGTCGATCCGAGGTGATCAAGTCGACGACCGCTTGCTGGAACAAGTGATCCGAGTTCCGAGCCTTGAACAACTCGATCTAGAATCAGGCAAAATTTCGATGCGAGGTTTTTCACTCCTCACGCAATTACCGAAGCTCCGCAGTCTTTCGGTTTCCAAGTCAGAACTTGAAGACTTGGCCTGCCCGACTGAAAAAACACACAGCCAACTTCGCACGTTAGATTTAAGCCACACCAAAATTGGTGATCGAACCCTGGCCAGCCTTGACCTGTTTCCCAACTTGCAACAACTAGATCTCACCGCTACTGCAATCACCGACACAGGCATGGCCCCGCTCTGCAACCTGACCAAACTACGCAAGCTAGTCATCAACGAAACCGCGATCACTTCCGCCGGGGTCCAGCAGCTAACACCCATGACATCGCTCCGCGAACTCCATCTCTATCGCACCAAAATCGATGGCACCGGTCTGGCCGCACTCGCTAGTTTAATCAACTTAGAATGGCTCGACCTGAGCGAAACCCAAGTCCAAGGCGAAGCCCTCAAACACCTGCTCGCACTTCCCAAACTACGCGGCGTGGCCCTAATCAAAACCCCGATCTCGACCGAAGACTTACCGCTGCTTCGCCAACTAACCCACATCGACGAAATCTACCTCGAAGGCACCCGCCTGACCCCACAAGAACAAGTCGAACTCCATGAGCATTATGTCTCGACGAGAGCCGCAGGGAGGTAAGTTATTTGCTCAATCACCCGCCCGCTTCAAATGCTCCCAATACGCCCTAGGATTTTCAAGTATCCCCTTGGTCACTTGATAGTGCGAAGTCTCTTCATACTGCACCAATTCTAGCCGGTCGTTATCAAACGAAATAATACTGGCCCCAGGATAGGTCATCAGAACTGGCGAATGCGTGGCGATGATAAACTGTGTCTGGCCGGTGCGGGTTAGTTCTTCTATTCGCATCAATAACGCCAGTTGTCGCTGGGGTGACAAAGCGGCCTCAGGTTCGTCAAACAGAAACAAACCCTGCTTCACCCGATTGCCGAGCACTGAGAAAAATGACTCTCCATGTGACTGTTGATGCAATGATTTACCACCGTAATGTTTATAAGGATCGTCATTGAAATCTGGGTCATCCTTTCGCTCGTCTAACAACGAAGCAAAATGGGCCAAGAATTCGGCCCGTAAGAAATAACCATCACGTGGAGTTTTGGTGAACACTGGCCGCATTGCATGCGCCAGTGGACTATCGCTCTCTGGCGCAAAGTCATCGGCTAAATCGTTGGAGCTTCCGCCAGAGACCGGAAACCGAGACAGAACCGCAATGGCTTCTAGCAGCGTTGACTTGCCTGTTCCATTCTCGCCCACAAAAAACGTGACCGGCGAAGGGATTTCCAAGTTCAACCCTTTCACAAACCCCAAGTTAAACGGATGCTGTGTATACGAGGTGACCCTATCTTCGACCAAATAAACGCCTTGTAAATACGGAGCAGAAATGGAAGCACCTTTTGATAATCAGAAGATTTTTAATCCTCTGCCCCTGTGGAAGCAAACTTAATGATCTCGATTTTCCTTAGTGCTGCTTCTTTCGATATGATCTCTCTTTTTTGAAGCCATTGATATTTTTCGATTTCGCTTTCTGGATGATTATCAAAATCAATATCTTCGTATTCTCGCTTATAAAAATCAATTCGACGTTTTTCGATCTCGTCTATAATTCTTTGATGATCTTTATTTTTCATCACTAGAATAGATCCAACTTCCGTCTCTATCCGACTGTATTTTGTTTTTGCCAGATAGGCATAGGCAACAACAGCAGTCCCTAAGAATAACCAGATTGACGGAGTTTGACTGCCTGAATTGAAGTTTTCATAGGTAACATAAACCCCTAATACCATCCAAAACAAACCAATGTTGCGTTTCAAAGTACTAAACTCTTCACGTTCATAGTATTCATCAAAAGGAATTGAGGCGTAAGGAACTTTGACTTGACTCAAGTTTCCTTTTTTTTGATCCAATACATGAAATGGTCATCTTTGAATTGAAAGCGGAGATGATTAGATAACTTTTTTTGTATAATTTCCATCTAGTGTTTTTACCCTTGGAAAAACATGCCTTCAATTAATTTCAACCAGAACAAATAATATCTGAATAGTACACAATCATAAACGATGAAGGGTCGGCGATCAACACTTTGGCTGTTACACTTGCGGCCTGATATACTAGAGCAGAATGGTTGCAGCAAATTTTGTACACTATCAGAAGTGGAGAGAAACATGAAAATCCAACACGCAATGGCACTTGCCTTTCTCAGCATTTTGATTTCAACATCCGCTGCCAAGGCCGATTTGGGCAACTGTATGATATTGCGTGATTCTGATTCTCGGTTGGATGGCCAATTGAATGAGAAGCTTTCCAAGTCAATTCAGGAAGCCTACTCCAGATCGAATCGTTCTGACAGCGACATGGTGTTTGTACTGAGTATCACCGGCGACCTGCCCGGTGGCGGCTACACTATTGGGAAAGCACGACTGGTGCTCGGCGAAAGCTGGACGCTGCATGGCTACAAAATCTCGGCCCATAGCGAACAAGGTTTACAAAACGGCGTCCAAGAAATCAACCAAGCCTTTGCCGCCGGAAAAATTGATGACCTCAAACAGGGCAAACGAAGCAAGGCGATACCGGCACCGCAGTACGTCGAGTAATTATTTCGATGGTTTAGATTCTAAGTCCCGATAGGGACGAAGTCACCTAGCCTGGTGCTTTAGCACCAGGAAAATAAAAACCCAAAATCTTAAAGTCCCGGCTGGGACGACGTCGATTTAAAACGTCAGTGGTAAGCCACAAATCTAATAAATATGAGATCAGAAGCTAGGCCCTTTTAGGTTCATTCGACGTCGTCCCATCCGGGACTTTCTTGGATTTGGATTCTATCCCTGGGGATGAATCCCCAGGCTAGGTGACTTCGTCCCTTTCGGGACTCGAAATACTTCCTTCTTTTCTTCCGTCCTTAGCGGCTTCGCGTGACAATCTTTAGAACCCAGCCGGTTAAATCGCTTCACTACCCCGTTCGCCGGTGCGGATGCGGATGCAGTCGTCCATCGGTACTACGAAGATCTTGCCGTCGCCGATTTCGCCTTTCTCACTAGAGCGGGCTCCTTTGATCACCGCTTCCACGGTTGGTTCCACAAATTCGTCGTTTACGGCAATCTGTAATTGCACTTTGCGGAGCAAGTTGACGGTGAACTCGTGCCCTCGATAGGCTTCGGTTTGACCCTTTTGCCGGCCAAAGCCTTGGCAGTCCATCACGGTCAGCCGGAAGACCTCAACTTCGGTAAGGGCTTCTTTAACAGCTTCCAGGCGGTTCGGTTGTACAATAGCGATGACAAGTTTCATCGAGAAATATCTCTCCAATAGGGTAAAGCAAGTTACCTAGAATTTAATCTGGCGAGAGCTTTCAGGCAAGATCGGCCTGGAATGTTCTGTGATTTCATCATCTTAACCCGAAAGCGTAAGTTTTGAAGTTGCGCGGATTCAAATTTTGGGTGGCCGCGATGTTGGTTTTGGAGAACGCATGCCACTGGAATACGCATATTCAAAACGACGTCGGGGTCGACGTTTGTCGATTAGAGGTTAGAGAGGATTCCATTATTGCCCTATAAATACAGGCTATATCGAGGGCGAAAACGGGATTAGCATTCGGTGAATCTTGGCCGCTGTAACCTCTGATGGCCCTCGGCCACACCGACGACGTTCCGAATATGTTTGTTCCCGAAGCACAGTCAACTCCGGAATCGTCATCGGTGCCACCCGATGTTAAAGTGCTATTTCTAAAATTGACTCTCAAGAAACGAAAAAAACCCCGACTTGGAACGATAAGGCGGAATATCGAACCAAGTCATTGGGGCTGAACTTCTGGCCCAGGCAAAGGCCGAAGTATCCTTTGGAAGAACCTAGCGGCCTGATCCATCAGACCGCAGAGCTCTAAATCTTCAACAGATTAACTTCCGTGTGTCCCTGGGATCGAACCAGCCGAAGCTCCTTCGAGAACCTGATGCGGCGGATAAGCGTACATCCCGTGTTCGCAGATATCCAAACCCTTCATCTCTTCTTCAGCAGTTACTCGCAGACCCATGGTCGCTTTGATAATGGAGAAGATGATAAAGCTCATGCCGAATGCCCAGACGAAAGCTGCAACAACACCAATGAACTGAGCGATTAACTGCTTTATGTCTCCAGTAGTAAATAAACCGCCATCAGCCATAAACAGACCAACAGCAATTGTTCCCCAAGCACCGCAAACACCATGAACCGAAATGGCACCGACAGGGTCGTCAATTTTCATTTTATCGAAGAAGACACAGGAGAAGACGACGATGACTCCACCAATCAATCCTGCTAGAGCAGCAAAACCGGGTGATAAAGCGTTACATCCAGCAGTGATTGAAACTAGACCAGCTAAAGCACCGTTTAAAGCAAACGAAACATCAGGCTTCTTAAACATGACCCAAGATATGATCATTGCACTAATGGCACCTGATGCTGCTGCCAAGTTTGTTGTTACACAAATTTTCGCAAAGTTGAATTCGGCATCAACAGCCGTGGTTGAACCCGCGTTAAAACCAAACCATCCGAGCCATAGGATGAAAACACCTAAAGCTGCAATGGGAATGTTGTGACCAGGGATTGGTTTGACGTTACCTTCTTTGGTGTATTTGCCAATACGAGGACCGATCACCATGGCACCAGCCAAGGCACACCAGCCACCGATAGAGTGAACTACGGTTGATCCAGCAAAGTCGTAAAAGTTTTCAAGTCCCAAAGTATCTTTCATGTTTTCTAACCAGCCACTACCTGAATGCAATCCACCCCATGCCCAGCTACCAAAGATCGGATAAACGATCACGGTAATGAGAATTGAGTAAACAAGATAAGCAGTAAATTTAGTTCGTTCAGCAACAGCACCAGAAACGATGGTTGCGGCAGTTGCACAGAAAACCGTTTGGAAAATCAAAAATGCCCAGTTGAAGCCTTCAGAGTAAACTTCTTTAGCTGCATCACTTGATCCATCAAAGAAGAAGAGCGTGGTTCCAAAGAAACCATTTGTAGCTCCAAACATTAAACCAAAACCAACGAGCCAGAACGCAATCGATCCGATGGCAAGGTCCATTACGTTTTTCATGATAATATTACAAGCGTTTTTAGCCCGGGTGAATCCAGCTTCAACGAGTGCAAAACCAGCTTGCATGAAGAACACTAGACAGGCAGCTAAGACTGTCCAAAGTGTATTTACTTCATCTCTTAGGATGCTAGATGCTGCTTCACCAGCAGTGAGTGCAGCTTCTTCTTCGGGGGCTTCTGCTTCAGCCGGAACTTCTGCTTCTTCAGCGGGTGTTTCTACCGTTACTTTGGCTTCGCCGCCTTCTTCTTGTGCCCAACTAGGGCCTGTGATTGCGATGACAAACATTAGTGTCAGCAATGCACACCAAAGTTTTGTGGTTGGGGAGAGAGAACTTAACATCGGTTGAGTACCTTTTTTTCTAGTGGTTGGATCGTGTTACGACAGTTTTGCCAGGGCCAATAAATTTGATGTGCTGAGCTCTAACGCCTCTCAGCACGCGGTTGTGCACAGAATGACTCTTAATGCAACAGGCGTGCCATTGCTGAGGCATTAGGCAAGTGATCACCGCAAGAGCGGCGTTTACACAACGGCTATCAACTGATCTGACAAGGAGTTACAGCCCTGCCGAAATAACCCGACGAATTAGAAAAAAGCAAACGTGCAGCCGGTCTGCCTCAAAGCTGGGCAAGGTGCTTGCTTCAATTCTTGGCAAGCCATGCATAGATACCGGCCCCTATTCCAGGCAATTCGGGGGAAGCAATTGAGTTCGTCGAGCGAGCGAGACCTGGGGCGCAGAAGTGCAAGAAGAATCGGGCAGCCCAGATTACCGATAGATAGGATGGCCTGACTTACTCAGGCAGTTTGCCGTCGACGATTTCTTGTTCCCACTCGTCCATCAGTGGCCAATCCACGGCACAGGTTCCGAAGTCGGCCATGTGTAGATAGCGTTTCACGCGATCAATGGTTGCGGTGAGCATGGCGTCATCTTTTTTGAAGATTGGTCCATGGCTGGGTAATAACCATTTGATATCGCTGTCGCGGATGCGTTCGAGCGAGGCGACGAACTTTTGGATATCACTGCCGTGATGGGCATCGATGGCACCAATGCAACCATCGCGATAGATGTTGTCACCTGAGAACAGCAGGTCACCCAAGCGAAAACTGAGTTGGCTATCGGTATGGCCAGGCGTGTGCCAGACTTCGAGTTTGAGCTTGCCGACTTCAATTACATCGCCATCGACCACTTGGTGTTCGATTTTGACCTTGGGCATATCGAGATTGATGTCTTGTGCGGTAATTTCAGCAAAGGTCCACAGTTTGTCGCCTTCTTCTAGCGGTTTAACAGCCAGAGGATGCGAAGTGACCGTGGTATTTAATATCTGCTTGATTTTGGCCAGACCTTGAATGTGATCGACATCGGCATGGGTAGCGATCAAAGTTTTGCATTTTGACAGCGGGAAATCCATTTGACGAATGAGTTCAACAATCTCGTCGACTGTTTCTTCGTAGCCGATATCGATCAGAACCCACTCGTGTTGGTCAAACACGAGATAGACATTACATCCGAGCAAATGGCCGGCTTGAAAGTTTAGTTCGATAACGTTCGGAAAGATTTCGCGTCTCTGTAACATCGATTGGTACTCGATCCCCTCTGGAATTGCCTAGATTACCCCGTTATCTTACCGCCAGAACAGACCAAAAGACAAGGAGAGAGAGCAAGTAAAGGGAATCTAAACCGGCAGATAGGCCAGATTGTTGGATAAGCCAGCGTAGAGACTCGTCTGTAGAGTGTTAATTTAATGGCACAGCGACAAAACAAGGGTGCCATGCAACGCCGATCAGGAGTGGGCATGCTTTGGGTTAGCTAAAAAGTTCTGAATTGGTTTTATCGTGAAGCTATCATATTACTGGCTCAAAAACATGCCCACTCGAAAGCGCGAGGGCATGGCACCAGAGCAATTGTTCTTGTCATTATCCCCATAAGCAGGGGAGCGTTCTTTTTACCCAACCGTAGATTTTAGATAACTGGCCAAGTCGCGGACATTGACGTTGCGTGGGGCTTCGCCCATGCGTTGCCAGATTAGGTTGGCATCTTCCCAGTCAAACGAAATCTGGTCTCGGCTGGCGAAATCACAGATTGATTGCAGCACTTTTTGTTCGTCAGCGGCTGCGAAGGCCCAGATGTAGGTTTCCCCATCTTTTTCATAGAACAGAGTATTCAACGCGTACATTGCAAGACACCTCCCTGGTTTGCAAGCCTCTTCTCTGATATGTCCCTTGAAATTGCCTCTTTCAAAAGAGCCAACAAAGCTCTTTGGGGACACCATAAACTTGCATTCCGAATTTAAGTGTATGTCAAAGAATACACCTGTGACGAAAGAAAACCAAGCTCAAAAATAGTACGGATTCCCACATCAGGCGGTAATGAGCAACGTTGCCGGTTTCAAGCAAATCAGAAAACAGGCGAACAAAAACCAACAACGCATAATGGTTCGTTCAGCAAGGGTCATTTAACCTTAACCGAATTCGCAAGAAACCGCACGAATTTTGTGTCACTTATTTTTTTCCATCGCGAGAAAGGCCGATTCAATGAAATCAATCAAATCACTAGCGATTAATGATTCTTTGCCGGTGGTTTTCACCGCTAAATCTCCAGCCGTTCCATGCAAATAAACGCCCAGGCAAGCGGCATCCATCGGCGAGTACCCCCGGCCGACCAGTGCCGTGATCAATCCGGTCAAAACATCGCCACAACCGCCGGTGGCCATGCCTGCGTTTCCGGTGTTGTTGTTGTAAACTTGCTGGCCATCGGTTACCACGGTGCGATGTCCTTTGAGCACAATAATCGCGTTGTGGGCCTTCGCCATATCTGAAGCAATTCGGCTCCAACTTCCCTTGGGCAAGTAGCGACCTTTGGCCAGTCGGCGGAATTCGCCAGGATGTGGCGTTAAAATACGCGGTCCGGCTGCATCTGCCAGCGGCTCGGTTCGCTGAGAGAGTGCGTTCAGCGCGTCGGCATCGATGACCATCGGCTGCCTGAGTTGCGTGTAGAGATCACACACCAGCATTTCAATTCCGCGGGAAGTGCCCAGACCTGGTCCGATACCGATACAGCTTTTTGATTTGGCCAGAGCCGTGAGTGTATCACGCTGGTGAAAGGGGATTTGGCCTGCTAGATCCATCTCTAGCCCAACCGTCATATACGACGGGTCAAACTGGGCCACGGTTCCTTGAATTCCTGCTGGAACTGCCACGGTGACTAAGCCTGCTCCACCACGCAGTGCGGCCATGCTTGCCAGTGAGATGGCGCCGGCCATGGCCGGACTTCCGCCAATTAATAAGGCATGTCCGTAATCGCCTTTATGGGAATTGGGCTTTCGCGTCAGCAGTTTTGGCAATGGATAGTTGGTTGATTTCTTGGCCATCGTGACTCCCCTTTTTCAAACTATTATTTTACTGACATCGTTTTGAGATTAGACCGGCTATATACGCAGCTTTAAACCCTGCATCGATGTTCACGACCGAGACATTCGAAGCACAACTGTTGAGCATACCCAACAAGGCAGCGATGCCGTTGAAGCTGGCTCCGTAGCCAACGCTGGTCGGCACGGCAATCACTGGGCACGATAGATAACCGCCAGCAACACTTGGCAGTGCGCCTTCCATGCCGGCCACAACAATCACGGCATCGGCATCAGCTACTGCCGAGATTTTTTCTGGCAAGCGATGCGGTCCGGCAACGCCTACATCATGAATCATTGCGATTGGAATGTCCATCCAGTTCAGCGTTTCGGCCGCTTCTTCGGCAACCGGCAAGTCACTGGTGCCAGCGGTGATGATGCCCACTAATCCGGTTGATTTCGGCTTGTCGCTTAGGAACCGCACGGTGCGGGCCACTTGATGATAAATGGCTTCGGGGAAGAGTCCAGTCAGGTACTGGCCCTTTTCTTGATCAACACGTGTCGCCAGCGGAGCAATGCCTGCTTTTAACTGTGTGCGGAAGATATCGGCAATCGCCTCTTTCGATTTCCCTTCGCCATAGATCACTTCAGGAAAACCACAGCGTTGCTGGCGATCTAAGTCTAAAGTGGAATGCTTTAAGTTTGCATCGACAGGAACTGGCCCGTTGGTCTGGGCCGATTTTTTCGCCTTGCTCGATGGCTCAATGCTGTCAATAAATTGCGGCAAAGAAAGACGGCCTGCACGAAAATGTTTGGCCAGTTGTTCAAGTTCACTACGGTTCATAATGGGCTTTTGATTTCTGTGGGAGAGACTCAGGTTTGCGATGCTTTAAAAGGATTTAATGGGATTTAATGGGAGAAGAGCATTATGCTACTCTTCTAAGTCGTCCGAATCACCATCGTCTAATTTCGAACACTCCCACCCGAGTTTACCGAGTAATAGGGCATAAACAAAGGTGTAGCTGACAATCAACGCTGCCGTGGGGATGATGATATAGGGCAACTTTTCCTCTCCGGTCAAATAGATCCCAACGCGGATACAAACGGCCATCATCGCTGCCAAGCAACTGGTGACTATATAAAAAAGCAACCACTTCAAAGGCAGCCGTGCGAACGATCCAAAGATGTGAGGACTATACGGATTAAATAACGAGCCAGTTTCTAACATCGAGAGATAGGCAACCGGAAAGATAAACAAGGTGCAAAACGAACCAAACAATCCTAAAATCGGATGAATTATGCCGCCCAACAGCCCCGCAGGTACAGCACCGTAGCAGATAGCGATACCGAAGAAGACGGTTTCCATGATGCGATCAATCATTGAGTTCTCTGGCCATTCCAGATATTTAGTACCAGTCGCAACCGAAGTGCAGATATTCAAGAATGCACTGATAATAAACGAAATCACTAAAACTGAGAGAAGTGTTGTGATGATCGAAAGCATTAAACTCAGGAACATCGTTCCAAAATCAGGTGGCTGATAATTGTAAAAGAAGACTGCGTTATAAAAAACATACATGGTAAATGACAAACCTAATACCATGAAAAGAAAGCGTAGCGAGACCGCACTATCGGAAAAGAAATGAATGTCTTGCTTGATTGATGCACTAGTAATCGTCAAGGGATATTCGACCAAGGATTCACGCGGATCATAGTCCTCTGGCGTTAAACTCTCGCGGGCCTTCTTGGGTGCATGTCCTTCGAGTTCGTCAAACGCATTTTGTTTGGTTTGCGAAAGTTCATGACGCTGGGCATCGACTTGGGCCTGATGTTTTGCATCGGCAATCGTCTTGCGACCGATCTCTTTGATCGCTTCTTCCGCCGCAGGATCAGCTTCCTTCAGTGCGTAAGGGTCTTCGTCATTCAGGTCGATCCTTTGCGGTTCCTCTCGCTTAGGCGTAGGTTTAGGAATTAGAAATACCTTAAAGCAGTCAGGGCACTTAATGTCTCGGCCAATATCTTTCGTCAAAGCCGTTATTCTACAGGCACACAGCGGGCAGATAATAATATGTTGATCGGATTGGTTCATATTGCTTATTTAAGTTCGAGTGAATCAGGAAGAGTCAACGCTGTTTGTCTTTGCTAGAACTAGAAGTATTCTAATAAGTTCAAAGCACCCTGCGTACCAAAAATATCATGGTTCAATTAGTATTCTCTCAAAAGAGGCAGTTCTTTTGAACCAGTTTAACAATTCCAGGCCAAATTCTCTATTTCACTGGTTGTCACTAACCCCAGAACCAACGAAAATACCGAATTCCAGATATTGAAGCCGTGCTTGGTGCATAGTTTTTAAACTTGTGTGCCACTGGCTTCGCCAGTGTTGAAGTGTAGCGAGGCATGGAATTCAACAATCGATTAATATCACGAACCGGTTTCTGGAAGGATCAGCCATGGGCATGAACTGATCAGAACTTATATTGTTCGATGATGTTGATAGACAAACAGAACAATTGCACTTCACACTGGCGAAGCCAGTGGCACCCAGAATTCATAATCTCAAGCGTGAAGCATAAGCCTTTTGTGTAACAACGAGAAACCCGTGCAGCTATTTCGTGACTTAGATCAATTACCCTCGCAGTATCGCGGGGGTGCGCTTACCATTGGGAATTTCGATGGCGTCCACCTGGGGCATGCTCGGATTGTCGCCCAACTTTGTGCGCGTGCGAAACAAATCAATGGGCACGCCGTGGTGTTCACGTTCGATCCCCACCCTGTCCGCTTACTACGCCCCGATCAAGCCCCGCCGCCGCTGACATGGACCCGGCGTAAGGTCGAACTGCTTGGTAAGTTAGGCGTCGATGCCGTGGTTGCTTACCCTACCGATCAAGCCCTGTTGAACTTAGGCCCTCACGAGTTCTTCCAAAAAATTGTAGTCAATCAAATCCGCGCCCAAGCGATGATCGAAGGCCCCAATTTTTTCTTCGGGAAAAATCGTGCCGGCGATCCCACGCTGTTGGCCCAATTGTGTGCCGACTCGAACATCTCGCTTGATATCGTGGAACCGTATCGTTTGCCGGAAGAAACTGAGTTTGTTTCTAGCAGCCGAATTCGCAAACTGATTGCCGCTGGCGATGTGGGTACTGCGAGAACCATGTTGACCGAGCCCTATCGCTTGCGTGGCATGGTTACGCACGGCGCAGGTCGCGGGGCCGACATCGGTTTTCCGACCGCCAACTTAGAGGCCATTGATACCATGCTACCCGGCATTGGCGTTTACGCAGGCATTGCCTTGCGAGATGGTCAACCGCATGCGGCGGCCATCAACATTGGCCCAAATCCTACGTTTGATGAGCATCGATTAAAGATCGAGGCCCATCTGATCGATTATCGTGATACACTATATGGCGAACCGCTCGAACTGTTATTTCTAGAACGTCTGCGTGAGGTTCAACCGTTTAAAGAAGTTTCGGAACTGGTGGCTCAACTCAATCGAGACATCGAATCGACCAAACAGATTGTAGATCAGTTCCAAACAAAACCGTAGTTCGTAAGAACAACCTTAAAATTATATTGAAAGATAGATCATTGATTCAAATCGACTGGACTCGGCTGCGTGAAGTGATTGGCAAGTACGAGAATTTTTTGCTCACCAGTCATATTCGACCCGACTGCGACGCCTTGGGTAGCGAACTCGGCATGGCGGCCGTACTTCGAGCACTCGGCAAAAAGGTCACCATCGTGAATGCCTCGGAGACTCCAATACACGTGGCATTCATGGACCCTGACAATGAAATCAAAGTGCTCGGCCAGCACATTACTGCTGAGGAAATCCATCAGCAGTTTGATGCCTTGATGATTGTCGATACCAGCGCCTGGATTCAACTCGGCGACATGGCCGATGTGTTCCGCGAATCGACCGCGGCGAAAATTGTGTTAGATCATCACGTCAGCGAAGATGAACTAGACGCCGAAGTCTTCAAAGACGCCACCTGTGAAGCGACCGGTCGCTTGGTGTACGAAGCGGCCAAACAGTTTGATGTGGAACTCTCCCCGCAAACCGCTCTGCAATTGTTCACCGCGATTGCGACCGATACCGGTTGGTTCCGATTTGATTCGTCGACCAGCGGAACCTATCGGGCCATTGCCGACTTGATGGATGCCGGGGCAGTGCCCAATGAGATCTACGCGGAGCTCTACGAACAAGAAAAGTTAGAGCGAACCTTGCTGCGGGGCCGAATCTTGGCCAGTGTAAAATTGGCCGTCGATGGTCGATTAGTTTACAGCCGCATCACAAAACAAGACTTTGAAGAAACCGGCGCAGCCGCCAGCGACACCGAAGACGCCATCAACAAAACCATGGCCATCGCTGGCACCGAAGTCGGCCTGTTGTTCATCGAACTACCCGGCGCCGATGGCATCAAAGTCAGCTTCCGCAGCAGCGGCGGCCAAGATGTCAGCGCCATCGCCGGTAACTTCGGCGGCGGCGGCCACAAAGCGGCCTCGGGTGCCACGATTAAGAGTTCCTTGGAAGATGCCATTGCGAAAGTGTTAGAAGTAGTGAAAGCTGCGATGTGATCAACGCTCCTGGGTACCCAAAGCAGCCGCAAGAGGTTTCATGTTAAATGTGGAACAATATTGGATTCAAAAACAGGTAGGTCAGTGCTGTGCCTGACGGAGATTGAGAACCGATGCCACTTCATTGTCAGGCACAGCACTGACCTACGTCATTTTAATTTGAACATCTTTTTCGCTAGGCACCCGTAGCGTGTGACCTCTTGTCGACTTCGTCGACCCTGTTTGCGAGCAAACAGGGCTACCCGTTTTCTAACTCTACTCC
>NVWB01000280.1 GCA_002733575.1 Blastopirellula sp.
CCCTCTGCCTTAGCTCTTGTAATTCCAATAGCCTGACGCTCCCTACGGGCTTCCTGCTCAATCTGACCAAAAGCAAGAAGCATGTTAGCCATCATCAATCCAATAGCCCCGCTGAAATCCAGTAGCTGAGTTGTCGATACAAAACGTATACCCTTCTCGCTCATCCAATTATGGAGCAAGTTCATCCCCTGAACGATAACCCGGCTTAACCTATCCAGCTTCCATACCACTACCATATCGATTTCACCGTTGAAGATGTCTTCCTGCAATTGCAGAAAGGCAGGCCGATCTAAGGTATCACCAGAGTATCCATCGTCTTCGTACCAACGCACATTCTCCAAGTCGATGTTATTACCAAGAAGCCAACGCTCAAGCTCAGTTCGTTGATTTGAGAGATGTTGATCTTTAGTGGAAACTCGTAAGTAGCAGGCAACAATCTTCATGGCAGACTCCATAATCTGAACAGTGGCAGGACAGGTAGAGTATACCTTATGTGGCACTATTCGTCAAGGAATATACAAGCAAAAACCCCTATGAATACGACCCCCACGATTGGTATGAGAGGCCAAAAAAAGGACCGTTCTATTTGTCACTTGAATATCGATTCAGCAGCCAAGCTAAACAATACAACAGTTTGGAAGTAGCTTTTGAAAAAACGCTTGAGGCTTGCCCACTTTTCGCGGCAAACCATGGTAACCAACGCCGTGTATGTATTTTTTTTGATTTTCTAGGAGTCTAGAAGGCAGTCCAGGTGGTTAGAGTCACCATGAAGGCACCGACTAACAGCAAGCTTGGCCGGAATAAGAAATGGAGTGTGATATCCATCCCCAGGTTGATTGGCTGCATGGTGCTGCTTAAGAAGATTCAAGTCATCATCTGAGATATTGCCTAAGACATTATCATGGCTGAAAGCTTCTGAGATATCACTGAAGATACGGCTACGATCTACCTTCCACTGATCAGCCGGGAATATCTCACGCAATCGTAAATTTGCAGCGTCACCATGCAAATCGTAAATCCAATAGATACGATCATTAGTAGTTCCGATTTCCAGCAGTCGATAGAAATACAAAATATGGTACGGACTGAGGTTGCTACGCATCTGAGCCACCCTCATCCACAGGATCGAGGCCGCAACGCAGCAATTCAGCTTCGATTGCTTCATCGAGTTCATTAAGTTCGGCATGATCCGGTAGGTCTAAATCTTCATCATCATCATCGGGCCATTTATCGTGTGAAGTCATAGCATTGCTCAGACGGGAAAAAGGGAATCGAACACATCATTCTGATCGGGTTCAGAAAGTCCGGCCGACTTCTGAATGTCCGTCCGATTGTCGGTCATCTGATTGTGAAGGGTGATCAACTTGTTCGCATCATCCAGAGTATGCCAACTGGCCACCCCCGAATCCTCATCGATGATTCTTACCATACCGTGATTGACGGCAGAGTCACCGGCAGATTTTGAAATTAGCTGCTTGCCGCCTGATTGTTGAGTACGCAAATTGTGCAGGTAAAGTTGTCTTGCTTTAGTCATTTTGAACGCTCCTTTGTTAGTAAAAAGAGGATAGGGGAAGAGTAAAATCCCGCCCCTATCCGAGGTCACTAGCAAGCCGCTAAAAGTTGCCAGTGACCATCAACCTCACTCGATTTAACCGAACTGTTGATACTCTTCAGCGTGCCGTTGAAGGGCTGGCTTATGATTGAGTGATGTTTGTTTCTTAGGTGTCTCAGCTAACGACATTTCATCCAAGAAATGAGAATACATAGTTGGACCCTGGGGCACAGCCTTGAACACGTTACCGGCCACGATTCCCAAAATTTGCTCAGGCGAATCGTAAACGTCCACCTTCTCCGAAGTCTGACTCCAAGAATCGCCGTAATCGCGTGTCATGGTTTCGTTCAAAGCTTTCTCGGCATCCGCTAATGACTCGGCATATTGCCAATTTTTGGACCCAGGCGAAACTCTAAACATGAAGAGCTTCCAGTACGGGCTAGGAATTGAAGCCTTCAGTTCATAGATACGAGCTTCAAGCTGTTTGATCTCAGCAATGCAATCGATTCTCGACTTGGCAGGGGTCTCTAGGGTTTCAGCAGTCATGGTATTGTCTTTCTGTGGTTGATTTTCAAGGGTTGTTAATAAGCGTAGGGACGCCAAACTCAGTTTTGCAGCAGGATCAGACTTGAGACGAAACAAGCAGGACTTGGAAATGCCGCTGGCCCTAGATATTTTAGTAATCGAATCTTTGGCCAGTCTTCGCCGTACTTCGCCTATGATGTTGTCGAGGTTCTCTGTCAAATTCATGGCTAATCCTCTTTGTTTAATAAATTGGTGACCGACTTCTTAGGTTTATTAACCATGCGAGTCATCCTGTCAGGGTTCGGATGATCATCAAAGTACCGGCCTAGAGCAAGAATCGTCAGAATGCCTGGGTTGCCCTCGCCGCGTCGAATTTTATAGATGGCGTCTGGGCTCTGACCAGTAATCCTGGCAACTTTTTTTACGTCACAATTAAGCAATTTCGGTTCGAGTGCCTCAAGCAAACTTTCAACGATATCAACTATGAGGCCTTGTGTTTCTACGCAAGCCATGATGGGAAACATCCTTTCGAGTCAAATTCAATTTCTGGTTCAAATTCTTCACTGTCTGCGGACTTCTGTACTTCGACACGATCATCATTCAGAAAGTCGAACAGATCATCGAGTAGGTCATTTTCGTGAACAGTGTCCGAAACTGCTTTGCTGATATCTTGCTTGATCTTCGTGTAGTCGACTTGTTCGCATGTGCCGAAGCCCAAAAGCCTGCCGTTTCGGTCCCGAATCGATGCAATTCCATCGATCAATCTAGACGCACTTTTGCGTACTTCCTGCTTGGCGGCAATCTGAGGAAATGCCTCATTCAAAACCTGCCTGAAGGCTACGGTTCTTTTTTGAGATTCCATGCACGCGAGATATTGTTTTTGTAAGTTCATAACGTCTCCATTATTTAATTGGTTGCAGTTTTGAAATAATCGCTAATTTGCCATAGGTATCGATCACGAAATCGTCCGCAAGTAAGTAAGCCGATTCCAGTGATTTTTGATGTACCGAGTGGTTCACTTCTGTACCGTCAGAAAGCGTGACGAGATATGCGTATTTTTTGAAGCCAAGATCGGCCACCAGAGAATTCACGCAACAGGTGATTGATCTCAAACGGCACATGATGGTGGCCAGAGTCGATATCACGGCCACAATATTTTTGTTGAAGTGGTCAAATCTGAGTTCTTCCCCGGACGGGATCAGATGGATGTTGTCTAGATCAGAGTCATCTGCTTTACAGAGATAAATGATGTTGCTGATCGAGGCATGCTGTGGAATTAACCGCCGCACCCTTGATGACACTTCATCAGGATTTTCGTCGACCACGAACGTGTAATAGGGATGCGAATCGACGACCGCGATAACGATGTATAAATTGAGCGAACTCATTAGTAGTACCGATCTGAAACCGATGGTGATGGTTTTAAGAATTCTTGATCCGTACTGTCATAATGGCGAGAGCCACTATCCACCACGCATTCTACAAGTCGTGTCATGGACCTAGCTAGTACAAACGCAGAATTCTGTCCAAGTTTTTGGAGTGCCTACTCAGAAGAGGCCAAATTCTTTTCATAATGCTTGAACCTTTCTCCATGTCGTAGGTCCATATATTCATCGCAACGAAGGGGGGAACTTTGATTGATCACAAATAACAGATCACCCCCCTCTGATTAGGACGGCTTTAAAAACTGGCTAAGAGAAGAGGGGGTCATTGGCCCGCACGCATCCTAAGATATCCATGTCACTCGTGATTTTGGATACAAATTGGATACAAGGGATTTTGAAATTCGACTGTATAGGGGTTTTTACGCCTTGTCCGGTCTTTTAAACCGGGTAATGTGAGTTCGATTCTCACCGGTCCCATTTAGATAAGTTTGCACTGGTCGTCTAGTGGCAAAGACCCCGCCTTCGTAACGCGGATACGAGAGTTCGAGTCTCTCCCGGTGCTTTTTGATCTTTGATAATTGAAATGAAGATTTTTATTCATCAATGACTACGTTTATGTAGTTCATCGATGGAAGCAAAAAAAGCGTCCATGATGTAGTGGTAGCCTACTGCCTTGCCATGGCGGAAGTGCGAGTTCGATTCTCGCTGGACGCTCTTTTCAGGATGTGGGGAAGTTGGTGTCCCGCGGGCTTTGGAAGCTCGAGATCGCAGGTTCGAGTCCTGCTATCCTGACTGATTATTTACTGGTGTGGCCAAATGGTAAGGCAGCTCCCTGTTAAGGAGACGATTGAAGGTTCGATCCCTTCCACCAGTGCTTTGATGTGTGTCCTTGGCCGAGCGGCCAGGTGCCAGTCTTCCAAACTGGATAGGCGAGTTCGACTCTCGCAGGACACTTTTTTGCGGGGTAGTTTCTGTTGGTATGAAATACCTGACTTTGAATCAGGTGTCTGCTGGTTCGATTCCAGCCCCCGCAGCTTTATTTAATGTAGGTCAGGTTGTACCTGACGTTGAAGCAGTGTTGGTTCTGCAATTCATTGTCAGGCACAGCCTGATCTACACGATATTTTCGAAATCAATAGTCCTGTGGCCTAGTGGCAAGGCAGCTCTCCTACAAAGAGACGATCGGTGGTTCGAGTCCACCCAGGACTATCGGGATATTTGTTCCGTCTACCGATAGCACCGAACCACTACTGATAGGAGCTATTTTTGTAGAATCAGCCGTTTCATTTTTGGCTATTCGTTCTTGTCCTGTGCCATCCGTGCCCAAATGCTGCCCATTCCTTATCACTGAGGAACAGCCAAATTTAAAGTCGTCATCCATGACTGATAGATAGTGTTTTTCAGCAGTAGAGCGGCTATGTCCAATCCAAGCCTGTACAACATGCGATGGGCGAATTCTCTCAAGCTCATTTTCTCTAAGTTGTCGAAGTGCTTGGAAGGGCTTCTTCCACATTTGGAAACCAGCTTTTTCAACAAAGCTCTTGAGAGGTTTACGGATATTGACAATGTTTTCGCCAGTTCGGTTGTTTTCGTTTGCTAATGAAGAAGCGAGATAAACGGCTCCATCTGGAGCATTTTCAAACCACTCTTGTAGATATTGTCGCAATTCGGGAAACAAAGGAACCTCTCTCGTTGGCCTACCATACCTCGCTGTTTTAGGTGACGGCATTATGATCTTACCTTCATCCCATTGGATGTCTGTCCACTTCAACAGAAAAGCTTCACTGTATCGGCAGCCTGTCCACCTACAAACGGCAAAGAAGCATCTCCACTCGGCGTCAGGCAGGTAATCATTGACTGTTTGTAGCATTTGAAAATCCAAAGGTATTTTTTCACCTACTTGGCTGCCAACTGGAATATCTTCCCAAGGATTCTCTGAAAGGTATTTTTTCTTAACAGCATATTTGAAAAACTGTCTACCGTGTTTAACCTCTGCTCCTATTGTTGCTACTGCCGCATCACGCTGTTCAACATAATCTTCACAGTCTCCCTCAGTTACAGAGGAAAGATCGCAATCACCAAAGGATTCTACAAAGTATCGTGCTGATCTTTCTAGTTTAGTAATTGTAGCAGCGACTACATTTGATTTTTTTCGATCAATGTAATCAGTAAGAAACTGTTCAAGCTTTGGAACTGGATTTAATTGAACTAATCCGCAAGCACATAATTTATCCTTGATCTTTTCTGGAAGCAGTTCAAACTCTTCCATTGTTTCTTTTTCTGGCCTTTGATCGTATGCGTAATCTTCCTCTAGCTGATCGACTACCCTTATCAGTAATCGCTCAATTCGCTTTGTAAGCTTCTTACCAAGATTAATTCTCTTGCTTGATCCATCTAATTTAATTCTCAACCGAAAATATTCGCCGCTCTTATTAATTGTAGACATTTACTTCTCCTAAAAAATTATTTTCCCATATTCAATTAACCTTTGTCTGGTAATTAAATCCTAACTTGATAGATCGGATACCTCTCCCGAATCAAATTTTCCCTTTTGGACCATTTTCTTTATTTCGTTTGAAGAGTCTTGCTCCACAAACCGTTTCAACTCACTGGCTAGATAAAAGACTTTAGTTCCTTTCATCGTTCTTCGTAGACCATAGTCTTTTTCAAGAGTTCTAAGCCAATCTTCACTACAACACAGCAAGATAGCAGCTTCTTTTTTTGAATACTGATATCTATTGGGTATCAACACCCTGTCTTTGACATTATTCAGTCGTCGATCCCTTAACAATTCCTGTTTAACGGTTTTAGCTACGATTGTCTCCACTTGACTGAGCAATTCTGAGTTACCTACGTTCATTCTAAAGTTCTCCTTTTAGTTACATACACACCTCCCAACAACAAAAACAATTGTCGATAGAAACATGACTTTTCTCTTTTTTAAAAATTACTAAAACTGGCAATCCATACTCAAACTGCCAAACTATTTCTTTGAACTCAAATTGCCCTCGCAAAATCGAGTTCCAAGTGAAGCCACTCTACTAACACCGTTTTCTATACCTCCATCACCTTTTCCTTCCTATCCAATAATCGTTTAACTGATTTCTTCTATTAAATTTCCGATGAATCCATACTCTCTCCAAGGATCAATTGTTCCCAAGATTCAAGGCTCACGAAACCTTGTTACTTACAAAGACAATTCAAACTTATTGAACAATCTGTTCGTCAGCTTTGATTGTATTACGAAGCAACCCAGCTAGCAATACTAATTAGAGATTTGCTCAAGCGACCTTCTAGGTCTGAGCACTTTTTAGATTCAATCTCTTCTTTGAAGAGGCAGAGTCTTACATAGAAATTCCGAAGAATTAAAAAGTTTGTTTTCCATTGTCCCTACTCTTAATATGACCTTTTTCATGGCATGGTAAAGAGAAAAATCAGGATTCAGAGAATTCTATTAGAAATAATTTGCGGCTATAGAAGTCGCTGTTATTACAGGATAGGCATTAAACATATATGCGAAGAGTTGATGAGAAATAGATGTACATTCCAAATAGATTTGAATGTATACGAATTGATATTGAGAGATATCGCATAAAAAAAGCCAACATCAATTGCTCACTATAAACAACGAAGTTGGCTCTAAAAGGGCATGTATAAATCAAGCATTGAAACACGAGATTTAGACATAGGATTATACACCAGACTCTAAAGAGAAGTCGTGTGGTTTTGCGAATCTACACCACATCCTTTTCGGGGTAATCGATAACCGACTCTGCAAAAAAGTTTGAAAATTATTTCTTTTGTCTGAGCGGTAGAAATTGCTTAATTATAGCGTTTTATTCTAGTGCATTAGCTGAAACGAAAACGGGTTTTTTCTGAGAATTCTCTTGTCTGAGGGGTTTGGATGGGCATATTAATAATGTGCTATCTAGTGTGAAGCAGCATCGAATGATTCAAGATATTTCAACCTTCCGTGCGTGCCTTTCTGGTGCGTATGGGCCGTACATTCAACATAGATATTTAACATATAAGAAAAGAGGTAGTATGAAAAACATAGTCATTCCAGATACGTTTTACCCTAGAGGCCCAAACGCAGACAATCTAGCGTTGTTAGCCAACGATTTAATGTTCAAAACGTGTCAGAAAGAAGAGTATTGGAATCGTGGATTCTACATACCATATGGTTGCATGAATTGGAGACAGTCCCTTCCATGTAAAACCTATGGACCTGTTAAAGAAGATGCGATCAAGCAAGGTCTCATTGATTCTATTGAAAAATACAGCAACTTTGAAGGTAATATTTTTCCGAAAAGCCTTCGTCTTGCTGCTCAACATAGGCAGGCCCCTGGAAAGACTTACACTCTGAAAAGAAATCTGAGAGCAAAAAAACGATTTTCGTTTGATGAAGATGACGTGATCGGGTTATGGCTAGCCAGCAAACTTCCACTATTTTCGTTGGACCCTGGTTTCAACTATATAAAACTTAAAGCTAGTCTAAGTAGTGACGCAGAAGCTAGGTATCAGCAGACTAAGAATGAGGAAGATAGATGGACAGATTCAAAATCGAATTATCTTCACATGTCATATGGCAAACTACTAAGACACAATCTCTTCGCTAATCGCTGTGAATATGGCCGATTTCATAGCTTGTTCACGCAGATCAATCGGGAACTAAGGGATTTCATTCAGTTCAACGGCAAATCATTGATTGAAGTCGATATTAGTAACTGCCAGCCTTTGATATTAGGGATTTTGGGAAAAGGTGACACATATAGTACTAAGCGATATGAAAATATGAATTTGAATTTAACTGAATATTCTAAGTATCTTTCTATATGTTCTGAAGGATTGCTCTATGAATATCTTCTTGATTGTTCAGACGGTTTATTTATTGATCGAGATGATGTAAAAGCTGAATTCCTGCCATTCCTCTTCGCTAAGAACAAGCGTTCGATGAAAAGTCCGTTTTACTCGATCTTTAATTCTGAATTTCCAAGTCTGGCTAGGTATTGTGTTCAGATGAAAAAGGAGGATCATCGAGCATTATCATGGGCTTGTCAGCGATTTGAGAGCAAACTTATGATTGATGAGGCATGCGGCATTTTGCGAGAAAGCAACCCAGAGATGCCAATAATAACCATCCACGATTCAATAATGACAACACCAGAGCATCAACCAGAGGTGGAAGCGGCCATATACCAAGCCTTCTCAAAATATGGTGTAAAACCAATGTTGAAAATCAAAGGGGCTACCACACCCTGCACAACAGATAGCCAAGATTTAGCAATCTAATTGGCTGTTTTCGAGAGACCTGGGATTCAGCTTCCATAAACAGAGTTCTCAAGATATGGGTGAGCGAAATCTTGGAGCAGAATTTTCCGCATATCAAACAAACCATATCTAATCATCATCTAAGTAATCGTGCGAGGACCAGATCACTTACTAACCTTAACTGTTCTTTGACAATTTATTTTTATCATGGGGCCTAGAGTATGGCGAACTCAGGCCCCTTTGGAATAATGAGCCTTCCACTTTATCTCTACCGAATCTAGGAATGGAAGAAACTTATCTTTTGATTCTCTGCGAGACCACTGATAAAACCAAGGAGCAGTAATAAAATCTCTGCGATTGGTGATGAGGCTGGATTCAGTCCGCGTATACCTCGTTAGATTCCAATGGTTATATCCAGCACCATTTAAACAAGCTCTTAAGAGCCATCCTCGCTAATCCTGAGGGTGCTGAGTTTCGTCATCGATTTATGTCAAAAGCAAGAATAAACTTGGTTGGTTGGGCAGGTTGGAAGATAGATATTTGGGGAATTTCCAGTAGCGAGTTCTCTCCACTTTTCCCGTATACCTTTAACTGTTCATTGCGAATTAGAACAATTACTTTTGATCCTGCGTAACATATCAATCTAGTTACAGCTTAAAGCGTCCCGTCACTTGAATGCTATCACTCTTTTGGGAATTAACCTCTAGTTTATTGTGTCACGATAGCGGGGCTTCCGTTAGATTAGATTCAGATCTTAATGCCAAATGGAGATACTAAACCTTGACGTTGTGGCAAACATACCAGACAGGATAAGATTCCCATTCATGAATCGAACGGTAGACAAAAGCAAACTCAATATCATTTTATAGGTGATCTATGCGAAACCAATGGAAATTCATGTTGATACCACGTTTATCGCTGACCGCAATGGCATTTTTTGTCAGCATCGCGTTGATCGGAGCTGCGGAGCCTAAGGAAAAGGATTCGCCTGCTTCGATAGCTAAGGATCAGAACCAGTTGCAGGCAGGTAAGCAACTCGGAGATCAAAGTGTCTTGGCTAGAATAGCACTCAGTGACGATGATCCTGACGCACGTAAAAAGGCAGTAATGAAAATCTCCGATCAGGCTGTGCTGACACAAGTCTCGCTGAATGATCCATATGTCCATACGTCACTTCGCTGCGGAACCATAACTTACACTGTCCGTTTGATCGCAGTTAGAAAAATCTCAAACAATGTGTTTCTATCTAAGATTGCCTCCCAGGGTGACGTGTTGTCAATTCGCCTTGAAGCGTTGCAAAGAATAACGGACCCCAATCTATTGATGAAGTTAGCAACGGAAGACAAGACCTCACAGATCCGAGCTGCTGCAACTAGAAAGCTAACAGATGTAAAGATTCTTGTCCGCATCGCAGAAGAAGACAAAGATTCATATGTTCGAGCAGTAGCAGTTACGATATTACCTGATCATCCTACTCTGCTTGCCAAGATCGCTGTAAGCGACACCGCTGACATTGTTCGCAGTTCAGCAGTAAGAAAGTTAGACAACATGGTGTTGCTAGAACAAATCGCACGAAAAGATGGCTCATCGACTGTACGAAAGTCGGCCGTCAGAATGCTGACTAATCAAAAGTTATTGAACGAGATCGCCCTTGAAGACGAAAACTGGTCGGTGCGTTCAGCTGCTGTCACTCGAATCGCAGATCAATCGGTGATCCAACATATTGCCAACAATGACGATGAACCGCGTATCCGCCGTTTAGCCGAAGCACGACTTGCCAAACTGCAAAAAAAGTAACTTCCCTGACTAAAAAGTAGAGCAACAATCGGAACAGCCTTACCTTTAAATAGAGACACCCCACAAGTTTCATCTTTAATCAACAGTTACTCGAAGTGGTCCTGGTTTCCCAATCCAGCTTCTAAAGAAAGCTTATTAGATATGGCGGAATTTCCAAAGCGACTCTTCAAAATTCCGCATCCATATCATCTACAACCAAGCAATTTTGAACAGCAATTTTCCATCCTGCTCGACCATATCGAAGATCAACCCGACATAGCAGCCAAATCATAGCTTAGATGGCCCCAACTGCTTCTTGAGTACCTTGTCTGGTTTCAATCGTGCTTTGAGGCTCATTGAATTAGGTGTTGCTATAGCGGCATTCAGTCTTGCCTGTGGGGAAATTTGTGCTTCGTGAAGACTAGGAATACAGAAATTAGGGGTGGAAGAGTGGGAATAAGAGTATGGGTTATATAAGAAGTGTTTATGTAGCCTACTTATCTCCCTTCGGACTCTCAAATAAGCTCCAAAATCGCCGACTTTTCAGCCAGCTTCCCGTTGATTCAACCTAACTAGTTGCGAAGACGCGATTGGATCATATCACTTGATTAGTTTAACTGTTCTTTGACAATTTATTTTTATCTTGGGGGTTCAAGACTGGGCATCTTGGCCCCTTGAAGGAGGAATTCCACATTTATCTTTAAACTATTTGATTGGTTTAGCAGGTGAGAGCTAGATATGGTGGCGGCATTATCAAAGCAAAACAAAAGTCGGCAAATTCCCGCTCTTCTATCTTACCTTCTATAAGCTTATTCTAGGATGAAATATTTCTTGCTGCTCGACCACCGAAGATCGACACACAATAGCACTCTAATCACTGTGCAGAGCCCTCTAAAAGCTTCTTGAGTGCGCTTTCTGATTTCAATCGAGTTAATTGACGCCTTTATTTTGATGCCTCAGATTCGGCATTTAGCGACTGTGCGACCCAAAGATTCCACTGGTATCTCTACCGAATGCAGCAAGGAAGAAAGGATGAGAGGTAAACGACTTGTATCGAGTGTAGTTTGATTGAATTTTTTTCTAGTGAACCTTACAATCGATAGGGAAGTTTTTTGTAATAGACCATCTATCAATCACAGCCATAAACATCAGGTAATTACGCAATGTCAAATGGAAGACATTATCCCTTTGTAGAAACACTGAAGGAATTGAGACATCAAATCATCGAGGCAACATCACGCATGAAAATCACCGCCGATACTTCAGGAATGGCGGAAAATCTATTTTCATCCTATATAGAACCAGTTATCGAACACTATGAGCCGATTGTTTCACCACTGGCAAGTCATCGCGGTGACATTCTCTACAGAGCCAGAAAATGCATCGATGGAGTTCCTTTCGATAATCTACAAGACCTTTATAACCCTCCATCCCCTTCAGGTCGTGCGAAGACATTGAGCAATATGCCAATACTGTACGCATCATCATCTATGCAAACATGCCTTTCAGAAATTGATCCGAAAATAGGTGACCTTGTGAATGTCGTTGGGTTGAAGTATTGCAACATTGAGGATGGAAAGTTTTGGTTCATAGGTCAGCTTGCTTCATTTTACAAATCGAATGAACACTCACGCTATGTTAGTGAGAAACAAGGTCTTACTGGTCACGCTTATTTTCCTGAAAGAGCTAAACATTCATTTATATTTCAAGACTCACTTATCAATGAAATATTTTCTACCCTTTCATCTCAGGAAGACGGCTATGTTTTAAACCGATTTCTAATTGATGCAATTCGAACAAAGCTAGGACATGAGACGCTACTTCGCGGTGTGGTTTTCTTGAGTGTAAAAGATTCTCCAGGGATTAATTTCGCGATCTTTGGTGACGCAATAGAGCAACTAGAGCAAGGCCAAATTAACTTATTGAGAATCACCGACATCGATAACTACGGGTTTGTTTCATACGAAGTGTTGAAGAATGGAAGGCATGAGAACGGTAAAATTGAGTGGCCTGAATCTGAGATATCTTATTAATTCAAGGAGATCATGGCTTCTTTTAGTCAGGTGTGCATGAAATTAGCGGACACCGATCAAACCTCTGATCGACTTGCGTCGACCCCGACGTCGTTTTTAAGGTGCGTGTTTGAATAGTCCGCGTTCGCCAAAACCGACATCGCGGCCACCCGATTTTTAATAACCTTTTGCAGAATATATTCTGATACTTACTAAATCACAAAAAGTGCGTTTTCTGCTTGTCAAATTTTATCGGCTTGATATTTGTTAGGCTATTAAAACAGTGCGAGATTCATACATAAGATTCACCATTGCGGCATACAGTCTTGCCTATCCACATTTGTAGAGCAGGCCACAAGGAAGCGTTTTTTGTTGAACTCGCCTAGATGCTGTGATACATTTAAGCTTCACTGATCCGTAATGGTGCGGTAATTGGTTATTGTATTCTTGCGGTTTGATATTTGTTATGCCTTGGGAGAGTATGTGAACGAATTAGAAAGAAATTTACCTGGCCATCAGAATTGGGAAGGTTCTTTCTTCGAAAGACTTACTGAGTATGGAGATTGGGAAGCTAATGCATTTTGGCGACTGCATTTAGAATTACTTCAGCTTGCTAGGTCTACAAATGTCAATGAGTCTGTTGATCGTGAGCTTTCATATATGTTGTTATACATTCAGCAGAAAGTTCTTAATTTGATTTCAGCTCACTTTGATAAGGATGATGTATTCAATATTTCAAATCTTACGAATGAGCAGTTACATGAATATCAAGAACGATTCGACATGGCAATATTGGGAGTAGTTACGGGCAAAGTGTTACCAGAATCATCTTTTGATTTAGTAAATCCGTTAGCTAACAATGCTTAACAAGAATGTGCAATCTGGATTCCCAAAGCTGGTCATTTTTTGTGCAAAAACCGCTATTTTGCTACGCAGTTGAGCTTAGTCGTTATCATATTGCTCACCACCCTATTCGTTCTTTATTGTATCTACCCGAATGCTATGATACATTTAAACTCGCTCATCTGTACTAGACTGTAAAAGTGCGGCATTTAGTTATTGTGTTTTTGCTGTTTGATACTTGTCATGTCTAAAGGAAATAATGTGAAAGTATCAGAAGAAAACAAACTTGAAGAAGTATTGCGTTTGGCTGCTGATGAACCAGCGTATAGACCTCAGTTTTGTGAAGTGCTTTTGAAATCTCAGATTTTTGTTCTAGGTACAACTGAGAAAGAAGGCTCCGAAGGAGAGGTAGATCTTGAGGCAGGAAGTAAGATTCAATTACAACACTGGGAACAACAAGATGGTTCTCCTGTTATTCCGTTCTTTTCATCTATTGAGGTGTTGCAGAAATCTATT
>NVWB01000281.1 GCA_002733575.1 Blastopirellula sp.
AATCTCGACCATCTGCTTCATCAAGCTAATGGTCTCTTCTTTGCGGCTGACAAAGAAATCATAAGGAGGGCAGCAGAACACAACCCACGGCAACGCACTTTGTTCTGGCATGCGACGAGCCCAGATAAACGTATTGGCCGCATAGATTTGACTTTTTTCGACGACCTCTAAGTTTTTGATGTTTTCACGAATCAGCTTGGTGGTCGGCACATGTCGTTCGATAAACGAAGCACTTACGGCGCCGCGGCTGAGTGCTTCCAAGCCCAACGCACCAGTTCCCGCGAACAAATCGATCGCATGTTTTCCTTTAATGGCAGGCCCAATCAAGTTGAAAACTGCTTCACGAACCCGTTCTTTCATCGGCCGCGTTAAGGGATCACCGGAATATTCCAGCTTTTTATTCTTCATTCTGCCGCCAATGATTCGCATCGGGGCATCATTGCGATTAGCACCTGAGTCAGCGGCTGATTTGGTGGAACGCGGTTTTCGGGTACTTGGTTTCGAGCGTTTCATTCAAAAAAATCTTGATTCTAGGGGTTTGTGCGCTGCTGGTGCTTACTTTACGATCAATAGAGAGTATCAAGCTGAATCCATTCCTGCCGATCCGTCAACCGCCATGATGAATGCCGACCCCAAAACTACCCTAAGTAAAGAAGATTTACTCAAGCGTCATCGTAAGCGTCAAATTGCGGTGGTTGCCGTGGGGAATTTGGCCGCAGTTATCTGCTTAGTCGGTGCCGCGATGGGGAGTTATCCTGTAGCCTACTGCGGAATTGGGTTGTTTGCCATTTGCTTGATTTCCGTGTTTTACCAGGGTTTGATCGCCCCTAAACGCTAAAATCTCTCAGGTGTTATTCAAAGTTTCTCAATAAATACTTGTCATCAACAACAAAATCATTGATATTAGAAGAAGTGTTCCCCACCTTTATCCTTTACCAAGTACAAAGTGCCATGACTCAAACAGTGTCTCGATCTTCCCAGTTATTGAAACCAGCGGCTGCGGCTTTTTGTCTATTGCTTGTTTTTAGCATTGGTTGTGGTGAAGACATTGTCATCAAAGACCCGCCGCCCCAGCCAGCTAAAAAAGCGGCACCTGTAGCTGATCCTGCTCCTTCGACTGAATCAAGTGATCAAGATAATAAAGGGATCATTGGTAAAAAAACCAAGGAAGTGGTCAATGCCCTAGAAGTTTTGAAAGACCCAAATATCTTTCTTCCCGAAGGCAATCAAGAAGGCAAAGATTATTTAAGCCAAGTGACTTCTTCAGTTTTTACTGTTGGAGGAAAAGTCAGTACGTTTGGAATGCAGCGATGGGTACAGGGTCACGAAGCCCTCAACGAGGAATTTCCAAGCTATGAGCAGTTCATGAAACAGATGCAAGAACCGGGAATCGAGTTTGTCCAACTTCGCAGCTACGAAATGTATGCTTACAACGAAGAGACCGGTGCCATCTTAATTTTGCGAGATAAAAAACTGTACGAAGCGAATCAGGTACGCTCGAAGTAATGCAAAACCAATAATATGCAATTACCATTCTGTCAATGAATTTCTGAATGAATTTTCTCGCTAAATTGGGTATTTCTCCGACCTAAGTCAGAAACATGACCTAGAGTTTTAGTAGACAATAAGTGCGATCCTTACTTGGCCACTTGTTGCTACTTTTCCTATTACTCTTTTCTTATGCTTGTCTGAATTCGATCTATCTTTGATGGATACGGCAATATATTTGTCACCCAATCAAGGAAACTAATTCGATTGATTGATCCGTAATTCAGACTTATTACAAGGTCTACGGCTCATGGTACCGTCTGGTGTGAAAAGGTCGGATCGCAGTGGGGCAACGCTGGTTGAAACCGCGTGTATACTCCCCATTTTCTTTCTCTTTGTGTTCACTATTATCGAATTTGGCCATGCCTCGATGGTTTCGAATGTTCTTGATAATGCAACCCGAACGGCCGCTCGATGGGGATCTGCCAATGGAGCAACATCTGCCGAAGTTGAGCAATACGTCAGAGATCGGATGCAAGGAGCATTGGACACCAGGTTAGTAACAATACAAATAAAAAATGCGGGTAGCTTCGACGAACAAAATGGCGTGTTGCCAGAGTCGCAAGATGATTTTGCCGCGATGCCGGATATCGAACTAGCAGACGCCGATTCCAGACAACTGTTTATGGTCAGAGCCACAATCAACTATTCGGATGTGGCCCTGCTACCGAATCGGTTTCTCGCTGGCATTACGTTAGGTGGTCAGTCGTTTACGCGGCACGAGTAATTTAATCGATGGTACTTTTGGAGTCAGAACGATGAACCGAACACAAACCCAAAGGAAGCAAGCATCACGCCGCGGAACCGCGACCGTGGAGTTTGCTGTGATCGCCCCGGTATTCCTAACATTGATACTTGGGATTATCGAAGGCAGCCAGCTCTTTAGTACTCATGGTTCGATGGCACAAGCCGCAAGAGATGGGGCTCGCTTAGGTGCCATGGATCGATCCGACTGGATTGCAACTGGAATTGATTCAAACGAAAAGATTATCACCGATGTGAAAAACAATTTAGAATTAGCCGGGATGGATCGAGATAAAATCGAAGTTTTCATCGAGCACCCTAACGATCCTGGCAATACGTTTGATCTCGATGACCCTGCGAATGATCTGGGGTTGTTTGAACTACGGATTGAAATCCCTTATTCGTCGACTAGCTCGATGCCGATGCCAGACAATTACGATACAAAACTAGTGAGCAAGGTGGTGTTTCGTAACTCCCGATCTAACTTAATTCAATAAAACAACAAGCTGGGAGTAACCCGGCTTTTTGTAATTATACTGTTTTACATTTTACACGCAGCGCCGCACAATTCACAAACGGCATGCACAGTTGAAGGAGGCACCTAGCCATGGTATCAGAAACAGAAGTGTCCAGTCCTCGGCGAATCGATAGTCGCAAAGATCGCCAAGGAGTCTTTATTGTATTTGCGGCAATACTGTTAGTCGTCTTGTTCGCGTTTGCGTCATTAGCAATTGATACGGGACTGATTTCTTACGAGCAATCTCGCTTGCAAAACGCGGTGGATGCGGCCTCTTTAGCTGCATCACAAGAGTTAAACGCGGCACTATTAAATGCTGCCGAAGTGCAAGGAGACCCCGATGCAGCCTTTGCGACCCATGCCAGAGCGATGGCTGCCAGGGTAGCAGAGGCGAACGGAGTCTTTATCGATCCTGATACCGATGTCATCTTTGGGAATCGCAGTTTGAACGAAGCCTCGGGCGAATGGGAATTCGACTGGAATACTTCGCCTTACAATGTAGTCAAAGTTGTTGCACGCCGCACCGAAGCCGATTTATCTTTGCCAGACGGACGTATTCCGCTCAACTTTGGTTGGGCCGTTGGTGTCGAGTCAGTGGCGTTAGAAACCTCTTCGATTGCCTTTATCGAAGCACGCGACATGGTCGTTGTGCTCGACTTCTCAGGCTCGATGAACGATGACAGCCAATACAAGTCTATCGGTAAACTGCCGCAAGCAGATATCGAAGCCAACAATCGTGATATTTATGACGCATTAAACCCAGCGGATGGCGAACTAGATTATACCAACCAGTATCTGACCATCGTTGGAGCACCTCCAACACGCAATCGTGAACCTCAGATTGTTGTGACATTTAAAAACCGTAAAGTCTACGTCGAGTCCTCTAAAGATTTATCCAATGTCGTCCTCGAATTTTCCAACGGTAATCGCTATAAGTTCGATAATTTAAACCAAGGAAAAACGGGTACATTCAAAGGAACTGGTAACAACAGCAATAGAAAAATTGCCAAGCTTTGGGTGAAATCAGGAAGAAACGCCAGTGGTGAAGGTTCAGGCTATGGCGAACGATTTGAAGACACCAACGCGGCAGTCAAAGCGGCCTTTGGTTTAAATGGTGTGCCTTATCCTTACAACTCAGGTAGTTGGGATAGCTTTATTAATTATTGTCGTGATGATAGCGATCCGAATAAAGCTGGCTACCGACAGATGTATGGCGGCATGAATCTCGTCAATTATGTGTTGGATAAAAAATATCACCATGACGAAACCGAAGACTTGTGGAAAACTCCACATTATCCTTTTCATGCGGTGAAAGACAGCTTCTCTTTGTTTCTCACATTTTTAACTGAAATTAATTATGGCGATGAAGTGGGTGTGGTTTCGTACGATCAAAACAATCGTGTAGAACATTCATTGGATGAACATGGTGAGTATGTAACTCTCGGTGGCAACTACATCACCAACGACTACGCAAAGCTAGATACGATTCAGCGGCACAAACAAGCAGGCCATTATGGATCATACACCGGAATCGGCGGAGGTGTGGAAGAGGCTCGAATACTTCTGAGTGGTCATTCACGATCAGGGGCTCAACCTACCATCGTGTTAATGACCGATGGCTTGGCCAACCGATATCCTGATGGCTGGAGATTACCAGGCGACTGGGATTGGGCCGACTACGCCGACTTTGATGGAGATGGAGATGCCGATTTCTCGACAGACAATAGATCCAAACAGTATGCATTCTTTCAAGCTGTGAATGCTTCTAAGGATGGTGCCGTGGTGCATACCATTAGTGTTGGGGCTGGTGCCGATACAACTTTAATGGAAAACATTGCAGCGGCTTGCGGTGGAATTCATGTCAACGTACCAGGTGGGTCATCCATTGCGGCCTTGGAGTCACAAATGCGAATTGCCTTTAGCAAAATTGCGGCTCAAGTGCCTCCACCACAAATTGTTTACGACCAATAGTCACAACGAAACGTGTCCTACTGGGTCGGTGAGCAGACTGACCTCCAAGCAGCTCTGCTCGCCTTCTCCGGTTTAAGGCAAATCATTCCCACGCAAAAAAAGCACCGAACGATTCGGTGCTTTTTTTTGATTCTCTTCAATTGTCCAATCATGCTTTTTAAGTTACTAGGTCTACATTTTTATGATCAACAATAAATCTCGTAGGGTGGCTGCTCGCCAGCCGCCTGTTTGTGCGGTTTGCTTTGGTTGAGAATTCATCACCAAAAACAATCTCTCTTCTCTCATTTATATTCGGTTGGAATGTCATCCACTTCAAACGAATCTGATCAATGTTATGTTTTAGATTGTCACTCTTTAAAGAAATGAAATCGATAAACTATTATCACCCTACAAATGCAGGCTTTATCGAGGGCTAAAACGGGATAAGAATTCGGTGATTTCTTGGCCGCTGTTACCTCTGATGGCCTTCGGCCACACCGACGACATTCCGAATACGTTTGATCCTGAAGCACAGCCAACTCCGGAATCGTCGGCGGTGCTACACAATTTTAAAGCGTTCGGTACAGTAAAATTGAAAATGCTCTAGAACCTCTACTCGCTGTTCCAGCGGCCGCGTAGTTTAGAGCCTGCGACAGACTGAATCCCACGCAGTTGGATTCGATCTTGGTTTTTGAATGAAACCACCGGCGTGATTCCTGTGGCGATGATTTTCTCTAATTCGGAATCTGTCAGTAAGTACTCGCCGCAAGGTTGTACTTCTACGTCTTCGTAATCGACATAGTAGAGCGGCAGCTTGTCGACTTCAAAGATGTCGCCACTATTCATCGACCAGCCCTGCTTGCTGAAGGCACCTGCCAGTTCAAGGCAAGCCAACCAAGCGGAATTACCCCAAGCCAACTGTTCGTGGTGGTAGCCTGAAATTTCTTCAAAATCAAACTGATCGGTTGGTCGAGTTTTTTTGCCGTAGGGCAAGCGTTGAAGATATCTGGGCCATACGGCTGCGACCGCAGGTGACCCTTTGAGTGATCGTAGTTGTTGCCAAGCAGAATTCTCTTCTGCCTCGTTTGATAACCAATGTTTCTTCGTAGCGTTGACACCAACAATGCCTGCCACATACGAAGCGGCAACCACATTGGCAAACCGTCCGAGGATGGAGACGTCATCTGCTCCAGTATCCAGTGAATACATGGGGGCAGTCAAACTCCAGCGTACCGCACCTGGGGTTTCTGTTGCCGTGTGTAGAAGTTGATGTAGATGTGAATGCTGAAGTTCTTCAACCGATAAATCGGCCCGGAATTCCTCTTCTGTGACATTCAGAATAAATACTTTCAATCGTGAATCGGTTTCTAGTCGCCGGGTCAGCAGATGAAATCCCATCCAAAGTGATTCGAGTTCCTTTAGTGGAGGAGCGTGCAGTATCTCTCGCATGGCCTCTTCAATCGAGCGATCGACCAGTGCAACCAAGTCGTCTGCACGCGGGTCCACCTTTTGAATGTTCGATTCTGTCAGCACTTGTTGAATAAACGACTGCCAATCATCGGCTCGCTCTGTACTAGCTGCTTCGCTGCCTGAAAGAACTTGATCAAACAGGCCTTCGGTTGAGAGAGGGTTGTCGTCAGGCGGCGCTGATTCATTCGTTGGAGTTTCCGCAGGCGTTTCCTTGGGCTTTAACCAGGAAAGAACTTCGGCCGCCGCTTTTTCGTACTGCTTGGGGTTTTGTAGCCTGCGGCGTAATGATTTAAGATTGTCGAACAGTGGCAGACGCTGGAACAGGCGATCAGGCTCAAAGTCTTCGAACTCTTCCAATGTCAAGGAAGCCGATGTTCCGTCGGGCATTGCGATTAAATTATCGAGATGAACATTCAAGCTGCTTGGCAGTTCATCGAAGTTATCGCGGTCCACGGAAATCGGTTTTCGTTGATGCCAGGGTGTTTCAGACGGAGACTGGTGATACTTCTGGCCGGTGAAGTCACCCAAAATTAACAGGTGAAACGGCCCTTGTTTCTCAGGTGCATCCGCGACGATTTCCGTAGCCGATTTACCAAGTAACACTTTGCCAAAGGAAAGTTCGTTGGCCATGAGTACCAGCCTTTTGTTCTATAAAGTGAAATGATTCTTACTCTGTGACTGGTCCTTGTTTGACACCGCACTTGATTAGCTTTGCAGACCAATCTTCTTTTGTGAGTAACTGCCAGCTATTGGGCAAGTCAGGTAGCTCCATCAAAACGGCATCAATATCTGGCCCTAGCAAGTTGTTGACAAATTGGTTGTCTCGGAATGTGAGTAGTTGAGACAAGACACTGGGCCAACAATAGCCGAACATTTCTGAATCAGCGCCAGCGGTCTCCTCGCCGTTGTTATTAAAGTGAATCGCTTTTGCCAGATGTTCGATCACCGCCTCGGGTTCTTTCTTGGTCAAGAAGCAAAGCATGGCGTCTCGGTCCCAAGATTCGTTTGCTGTTTCATCAAAGTCCGGAACATCCGATGGAAGTAAAACGATTGGCCCAAACTTTCGTGCGACTTCTTCCGGTAGCCAGTCAAACAAAGGCCGGCATTGCTGGATGTCTGCTGGCGTTTCTTGTTCCATTTTTTGATAATGAATGATCACTACCAGTTTTGAGTCTTGGCTCAGTTTCGTCAAAAGCTGGGCTGGCAGAAAATGTTCGTCTGGCACATCGTAAGCAGATCGATAGAGATGTAACCCCGATTCAACTTCTTCTGCTATAAACAGAAGAGGGCTCGGAGCATGTGGAACTGCGGCAACTATCGGTTCATGACTGGGTGGCGGTGAGTACTGGGGCTGCGAGAGTGGAGCACCGATGCCGGCCAACGCAGGTTCACTTAGGTTGCCTGAGAGATCGTTTTCGGAACTACCAAGATCGACCGGGGATTCAAAACCACCCAGGTCAACCGGGGAATCAAATCCGCCAAAGCTAGAGTCCATGCCCACCAGATTAGGATTCGCACCCTGACCAACAACTGGCGATTCCTCTCCAACAATCGGTGAAGATGGTCCTGCGGCTGGCAAGTCATCCGATACCGAAAATCCTCCCGCAATAGGGCCTCCACCAACTGAGTCTCCGTCGAAAGATGTCTGGTCCAGAATTGGATCATCGAATCCTATCAAGTTCGGATTGATCGGGCCTGATGTTGGTAATGCCTGATCAGCACCAGCATTTTCTGAAACAGGTATCTCTGGAAGCAGATTGGGATTCATGCCTGTTGGAGTGTTTGAACTCTCAGGAATATCGATAGGCGACTCAGTCATCGGGGGCATACCAGGCAGTAGATTCGGATTCCCGGCATCTGCGTTAGGCGGAACGGCACCGAGCGGAGCTCCGATGTTGGGGAGATCAGAGGGCTGCATTCCCGATGGACCACCAGGTGGAAGCCCTGTTGGACCGCCAGGCGGAAGCCCTGTTGGACCGCCAGGCGGAAGCCCTGTTGGACCGCCAGGCGGAAGAGCTGTTGGACCGCCAGGCGGAAGAGCTGTTGGACCGCCAGGCGGAAGAGCTGTTGGACCGGGTGGTTGATTGCCTTGACCTAAAAGTCCCATGGGTGGTGCGGTTGGATCAGGAACGCTTGAGGGCGCTGGCGAACCAAGCATGGGTGCAATGGGAGGAGGTGAACCGGGTGGGCTAATTGGTTCTGCGGGATTTACTGGGGAGGTAGGATCGATGGGGTCTACCAAATTTTGTTGCGGAAAGTTTTGCCCCAAACCCGAGGAAGCGTCCCCGAATTGAGTTCCTTGCCAGTCTCGTTCAATCGAAGGCATCGGCACAGCGGCCCCGCCGACGATGGTTACCGAGACTTTGGTTTTTCCAGCTTGAATGGTATCGCCATTTTGGACCACTGATTTCTCAATAAATTCACCATTGAGTCGTGTTCCATTGGTGCTTTTTAAATCTTTGACCCAGCAAAATTGTCCGTTGTTTTCTACAGAGAAATGTTGACCCGACATCATCGGGTCGTTTTGAAAGCTCACATCGGCCCACTCAGTTCGACCAAAGGTAAGTACCTGGTCTTTCTGCAGCGGCCATTGTTGTCCTGATCCTGGCTCAGAAACTAGTTCTAAGATGACTTTCATACGATATCGGCCCTATTAACAAACATAGACATTCCCTCAAAGTATTAAAACAGTGTCCGAAGCCAAAGTCAAGAAAGAGCTCGTGCAGTTTTAAATACCGTGCTCCGAGTATTTTCGAAAAGCGCCCCTTTGTTTCTAGTTTTTTTCAGTCCCGTTAGGGACGATATCATGTAGCCAGGGGATTTATCCCCTGGAGTAGAGTTACCCCAATTCAAGAAAGCCCCGGACGGGGCGACATCGGGCGAATCAAGGATGCTTTGACTTCTAATTGCCGATTTATGATAGAAATATCATTGTTTTTCAGCTTGAAAACAACGTATTGAATCGATATCGCCCCTCACCGGGGCTTTAAGATTTTGGGTCTCTATTCTCCTGGAGCTAAAGCACCAGGCTAGGTGACGTCGTCCCTATCGGGACTAAAAAATCAAGATCAACCTGAATGTTGCCTCCTGAGAAGACGAGAAAGGTCTGGAAATCATGGCAGCTATTTTCGATAAAACTTGTCATAGCGACTTTTGAAATGCATTAGTGAATAACTGGCTCTTAAGCCTTCAAACCCTTGTTTAAGCGTGGTAGCCCAGCTAGACGCCCTGATGAGGTTGAAAGTACAGACTATTACTGCAAGCAAAATCTCCGTTAGTGTTGTCACAACTGATTGAATCGATATAAGTTGACGAATCGACTCGTTTGATCCGCAAATCTTCCAGAATTGCTCAACTTGCCTGGATTAGAATTTTACTTATTCATTTTTGGGTGGAAACTTAAGTATCAAGGAAACTTTTCTAGGGGGATATTGCGTCAATACTCCTTCCCTGTTCCTTTTCACCTTCGTATCTGGACACTAATATGAGCACAGCTGAGAAAATGGACACAACAGAAAACGCAGAAAACACCTACAGTTATGATGTCGTTCCGTATCCCAGTCACCCATTTCGTCAGACGCATCCAGAGAGACTCGCGACGGTAGGGCGATTATTCGGGATTGAGCCTGCTGATATTAACAACTGCCGGATTTTAGAAATCGGTTGTGCTGGGGGCGGAAATCTTATACCCATGGCCGATGCACTGCCAGATAGCACCTTTGTTGGCGTCGATCTCTCGGAGTTTCAAATTGATGGTGGCCAAAAAAGTATTGAAAAGATGGGCCTTAAAAATATCGAACTCAAACATCTTAACTGCATGGACATCGACGAAGAGTTCGGCAAGTTCGACTATATCATTGCTCACGGTGTTTTCTCTTGGGTGGCAGAAGAAGTACAAGAGAAGATATTCTCGATCTGCAATGAAAACTTGGAAGAAAATGGAGTCGCATTTGTTAGCTACAATACCTATCCAGGTTGGCACATGCGGGGGATGATACGTGACATGATGCAATATCATGTTCGCAATTTTACCGACCCTAAAAAACGAATTCAACAGGCCCGAGCCATCCTTGAGTTTCTGGCCAAAAGCGTTTCCAAAGACAAAGGCGCGTACGGCATGATGCTCAATAGTGAACTGGAAATGTTGCGTAAGCAAACCGACAACTACTTGTTTCACGAGCATCTAGAAACTAATAACGAACCGGTCTTCTTCCATGAATTTATTAGCCGAGCGGGAAAGCACGACTTGCAATACTTGGGAGAATCAGTGCTTGCCAATATGTGGCTCGGCAACTTCCCCAAAGAGATCGCCGAGACCTTGGAACGCGTTGCGCCAGATATTATTCAACGCGAACAATATGCCGACTTCGTTCGCAATCGTACTTTCCGTCAAACATTGCTTTGTCATAAAACATCCAAAGTAGATCGAGCATTAAAACTTGAATCCTTAGATGGTGCTCACCTGATAGGCAACCTCCAAAAGAACGAAGAAGAAGGACAGGAACCACGCACCGATGGCAAGATTACTTATGTGAATCCTGCTTCGCGTCAAACAATGACGACCGCCGATCCTTTAGTGCAAATAGCCATCGAAAAAATCACTGAGGCCTGGCCCAAAGCGATGGCTTTTAGTGAGATTGTAGAAGCAGTTCAAGAAAAAGTATTTGCAGGGGATGCCCTCGCTGAAGCGTTGAAAATTGATCAAATGAAACGATCTTTGGCCACCAATGTAATTCACATGACGGTGTCTGGGATTATTGATCTGCAGTTCTGTGAATCACGCTACACGTTAGAGTTCTCGGAAAAACCGAAGACATCTGAAGTAGCCAGGTACCAAGCCGCTTTGACCAATCGGCTAACCAACGCAAGACACGAAAGTGTCGCCGTCGATGATTTAACTCGACACTTGACCCCATTTATCGATGGCACCAGAACCGTCGAGGAATTGGGAGAGAAGTTGAAAGAACTGGTCGATAACGGCAAGCTTGTCATTCAACGAAAAGGTGACAAAAACGCCGAGATCGATGTCAGTCAAGTGATGAACCAAGCAGTCAACGAAGTGCTAAAACGACTTTCCGCTTCTGCCTTATTGATTGAATAACAGGCAAGACACGAAAGTAAATTCTCTAAACGGCCGCTTTTACAAAAGCGGCCGTTTTTTTGCTGATCACAAAAGTGTAAACCTCGCAACTGCCCCCCCCCAATCTCAAGCGTGAAGCGTAAGTCTTGAAGTTGCGCGATTGTATATTCTGGGTGGCCGCGATGTTGGTTTTGGAGAACGCACGCCATTCAATGACGCATATTCAAAACGACGTCGGGGTCGACGTTAGTCGATCAGAGGTTAGAGAGTTCTTCATGATTACCCTGTATATCTAGGCTTTAGCGAGAACGATAACCGGATTTGAAGTTTGTGAATCTTGGTGTCGTTGTTACTACCGTCTTCGTTTTTCATCCTCGCTCATCGCTCGGCGAACTCAGTTGCTCCTCTGATGGCCTACGGCCACACCGACGACGTTCTGAATAAGTTTGATTCTGAAGCACAGCCAACTCCGGAATCGTCGGCGGTGCTACCCAACTGTAAACCCTTATACAGAGGGCGATTCCCCAAAATATAAAATCCACTTCAGGCCTGATGTTTTTGCAGCAGAGCACCAATTATAATAATGGTCTAAACACAGATCAATACTGTTTCCTTCAAGCATCAACAGGCAAGTTTATTTAAGACCAATGAACGATTCAAGCAAAACCAACCCTGCCGAGCAACCACTGAAACCAACAGTGACGTATGTGATTGTCAAACGATGGCCAGAAGATGGCACAGATTGGGTTCATCCTGAAGATCAAGATAAAATCGCAGGGCTTTTTCCCAGTGATCTCATCTTTCGACGAGAATTATTAGACGACGGATATTATTGCTTGAGCTATGGAGACCGTTCGGTACGAGTTCAACCGATACTGGTCAACGAAGTTCCTGAACCCAAATTCTCGATGGGGGAAATGGTGACTCTTAAATCGAACTTAAACGAACGAAAACCCTACTCTGGCAAAGTCTATGCAGTCCGCTATAGCAACTATCACCACCAAGCACAGTATTATTTACAACGGGGTGAAAAGCAAAGCCAGACACCCTACTTGGCCGAAGATTTGATGAAGTTTGAACAAAATGAATATGGCCAACTCATTGACCCAATCATAGATGACGACCCCGATCTGCCACGCATACCACTTGATTGATCAAGTTCATTCGTTTATCGAACAACAGGCACCGGTCGACCTGCAACTGGTTCAGACGATGTTGATTCGGCAGCAGAAAACACCGCCCAAACCGGCATGTGATCGGATACTTCTAAAGCTTGCTCACGCGTGAGACCGAACTCGGCTTCAAAGTTAAACACGCCGGCTGTTCCAGAGAACTCGGTGGTTCGTGTTCGATCAAACACAATGTTATCGTAACTTTTATTTTGGCGAGTATTCGTCATCTGGTCTTGTACCGTCCAACTGATGTTCGAGATGGCACCCAGCTTGCCCAGGTGTTTGTAGTCCACATTCAAGTCGCCAAGTACAATCACGTCATCTTCCGCCGGGTTGTTGTCGCGAACCACTTCAAATACTACCCCTAGGGCATCAAGCTCCCAATCAGTTTCATCAGGGTCGGTATGGATATTAATCAGCGTAAACTGAAACGGGGTGCCAGTGGTAGTGGCTCTCGCACGAAACGTGGCGACTAATGGTTCCCGGTGAAGTGCATCCTCGGGATCGTTGACCGTATAAACCGAGTTCGGCACGACTTCAACTTTGCTGGCATCAAACAAAAAGACATATTGTTCTTTACTGGAGGAACGCCCTAATCGTGGGCCAACAATCGCTTCATAATTGGCACCCTCTGCATTGATCATTTGCACAAACTGCGGAATCACGTTTTGTTCTTTGCTGCGTAGTTCCTGAATGGCGATCACGTCGAATCGGCGAACCACGTCGACAATGGTTTTCATCGCTTCAGGCTTCTTCATCTTCGATTGTCCGAAGACCTGAATGTTAAACGTGGCCACTCGCAACTGATCGGTCGCTTGGGCCGGAAGCACGTTCGAGGTTGGCTGTTCTGACAGTTGTTCGATCGATTGCTCTAAATTACAGCCAGCAGCAAGCAGTGCCCCAACGATGAATGCCAGGGTTGAAAAGAGTAAGCCACGCATGTTCCGGTCTCCCTACCGCAAGTAAACTGCAAGACATCGTGTCTTGCCTGAATTCGAGTGGGGAGAGTATCAAAACTAGCTGTGTGAACGCTAGACCATTTCGGATAAGTTTAGAGACGTTCCAGCGTAGAAATCGCTCGCTGGGCATTGCGGCTCAAGCGGGCATCAGGCGATTGGGCCGCTTGATTGAGTGCCTGAATTATCAGCTCTTCGTCTTGAAATTCATCAGAGATTTGCAAGGCGCTGCCAAAGAGCACGCCTGCTTTTTCTGCCTGAGTTCGAGCGACCAGCTCTCCCCCTTTGGCAAAGGTCATTAGCCCAAGGCCTGAGGGGCCGCTGGCTTCAATAACGATTTGCATTGAA
>NVWB01000282.1 GCA_002733575.1 Blastopirellula sp.
CCCTGGCGAACCAAAACGGGGTGAACAATCGCAGTTCCCCTTAGCATCGGAAGTCGCAATGAACATCATTTCCTGCCGACGGATCAACGCCACCATTTTGTCGGAAAGCCGGTCGTGCATTTGCCGCTCATAAAAACGAGCAGCGTTCTCTTTGCTATGTTGCTGAGCTTGAATTTCTCGCTCACCCGGCGTTCCATGATTCAAAACTGGTATCTCCTTGCGTAAATGCGGTAGCAATTCTCGACTTTAAACTCACACAAATACGAGCTTCAATTTTAAAGTCGGCGGCCTAGTATAGAATACTGAAGCCAATGGAGCAATTTCAGTTCGGTTGAACTTAATCCTTGGTTGAACACTGCGAAAGAAATGCCCACATTTCTGTATTGTGAGGCACCGACCACTGATGGCCGAGGTTAGGCACTATGATTAATTGGACAGGGACATCCGCATTTCGATACAGCTCTGCATCGGCCTGAATTGCTGATAAAGCTATATCATTCTCTCCCACAATCAGCAAGGTTGGGCAAGGCTTTGAAATCTCGCCGAGGTCACTTGGCCTTGAACCAGAATGGGCAACCGCTGCGGCAATTTTGTTGGATCGCACAGTCATCAACATTTGCACAAACGAGGCCCCATTCGACATCCCGGCAACGTAAACACGAGTAGAATCAATCTCATAACTTGCCAATAACTGGCTGAGCAGCGCATCAAAAAACCGAACATCCAAATTTTCGTCAAGCTTCTCAGGGGCAATGTTTACGGTTTTCCACATCGATTTTTGTGCTGCCGGATAGACAAGAATAAAGCCATTTTGTGTTGCTAGGCGATCTAACTGAGAATACTCGGCCATCGATTCCGGCGAATCACCGGTTCCATGAAAGGCAATAACTAGGGGAGCGGGCTTTGAAAGGTTATCGGGTAGGACGATTCGATAGTTACGAGTTGTTCCATCTATTGTGATGAACTCGTTTGGCAAGACTTTTGCAGGAAGAGTTCGGTTGCGTAGCGAGATAATTCCTACAAGGGTCAAAGATACCGTAAGGCAAAACAGAGCAAAGAGAAAGCGTTTCATTAAATATACAATCGAATTAAAGAAGACTGAACACGGCTCTCCTACAAATGATTAGCTTGAAAAAAAGAAAATGTACATAAGAAAAAGATAGATCAAGATGACTGGAGAGTTCAGTAGCAAAGCAAACCAGATTGTACGGCGTTGAGCAGGCGTTAATTGTTCTTTCCCAGTGACTACTATTGCAATGTGCCAGAGTGAATATATTTGAAGCGGGAAGAATCCTAATCCAATAAATGCAGAACGCCAAGCACGCCTTACTCTCTCACTCGCCGGTGTAACTGGCTCGTAATCGTCTGAACCCTTGTCGCTCGTTTCGGGAATATCTTCATCTCCCTCTTCGAGTTCATCGGCCTGCCAATCCTCTTCCGCAATGTCGATTGGCTCCTCAGTGTCAAGCAATGCAATGGCCCGCTCAACATCTTCCTTTGCGACTTGAAGTTTGATCCCACCGACCGCAGTTCCCAGATGCCAGGCAATACCAACTGTGGCCTCATCCGCTAGGAAAACACGAATCCCCTCAGACTCTAACATCCCTCGAACAACACTAGCTTCTATTGGTGTGTTAAATGTTTCTAGGATTACTAACTCGTTTGCCATCGATTCATTGAACCTTTGTATTTGAAATCAATTAGCTTTGTACGCTCGACAGTATATCTGATCGCTCTAGGTTTCATATTGTGACTATTAGAATCGATCTCAAACGGACAATCAAGTTTTTAATGAATCCACCAACTCTACCGTGTGCCCGTCTAGATCTTTCACCACCGCACGATAGCCCCATTCGGTTTGCTTCGGTTCGGAGAGAACTTCAGTCCCAAGTAATTTCAGTTCTTTGATAACTGCATCAAGGTCAGGAACCGAAAAACCAACTCGCGTGGAAGTAGTGGGGAGTTGGTCTTTGGCGAGAGGATAAAGTTCAAACACAAAGCCATTGGCTTCCGAGGCAAAATGTTCTGGACCTTTGCCGTGACTGTGCTTGGTGAAGTGCAAGCCTAGCGTGGTGTAAAACTTAATCGCATGTTCGATGTCTGGCGAACGCAGGACCAGCAAAGAACATCTTGGAGTTGAGCGACTCAATTTGTTCTACCTCTTCCAATTTGAATTTGACGCCACTATGCGATTTTACTGAGAAGTTATTATTGTTTCTGCTCCAGAGCTTCCAGCTTGCGGACGATTACTTTTAACGTTGCTTCTAATAAGATCACTCGCTCTTCGAGGGCCTGGATCTGAGTTCCGCCAGCTTTGGCTGTTTCCGCGGCTTTTATTGCTTGAGCTTCCCGCATAGCAGCCTGTTCAACCTGACGCTTTTCTGCTTCGAGTTGTAACTTTGCTCTTCTTTCAGTCTCTGCTTTTGCTAGTAGTGCATTCGCTTTATCAAGCTCCGTTCGATCAGCAAGCACGATGGCATAGTAATTGAGTTGGTCTTGCTGTCCTTCATCATCAACGGCTGTAACAATAATTGGCAACGACAATGCCATTTTACCAGCAGGTAACTTCTGACCGGTAATTTCTTGATAATATTTAGCGTTGTCTGATAATTTCGTAGTTAAGGTGCGTCCTGTACGGAAATCTTTTTGTTTAGCAGGCAGGGCTTCCATAAAAGTCTTCCACATTGATGGAATATCTAGCGAGAGTTCCCCTGATTTTTCATTCAGACTAATTCCAGGGTACTCATACGCTAGACTGTAAGTTGGAGCCCCTTTTCCTCCTTTGGCTTGCAGAGAGATTTTCACTGCTTTGTCTTCGCTATAGACGCTCTTTCCAGGCAAGAGAAAATGGAATGGAGGGGTTACTTTCGCGAGGATATCGGTAGGTAAATTTATAAATAACAGAGATTCTCCATCTGCATAAATCACTTGGTCACCAACGATTCGTAAGCGAGTTGTCATCGCGCTCGTAAAGTGAGAGTAGCTGCTTCCTGACGACACAATCTGTTTTACGTTGATCAGGCTTGAGTGAATGATTTGACCTTGCTCTAACTCGCGTATATCTAAAAATGTTTGCGAGGCTCTCTGAACCGAAGCGTTTCGAATAGAGACTGCGATAGGATATTTGAGAGACATTTGATTAACCATACCAGACCAATTGGCAATGCGGCTGCCTGAGTGATTGGTGAGTGTGCTATTCATTAATTTTCGCCCCCATACTTTGGGAGTCTCTCGTGAAGAGGAAATAGGATTGCCAATGCTAGGCATTCGTGCTGTCGTATTTGCTAAACTAGGAAGTTGAGCGGCCCAGGTCGTATAGAGGAAATCGCCATTCTTAGAGTCGACAATCTTTTGTTGAATTAGACTATGGGTTGCACTTAGAGGTGTATTCTTACTAATAGATTGAGAGGAAATACTGATGTTCGAGCTAAGATTTTCGGATGTTTTTTTCAGTGTTTCACGATCATAACTGGTGATCGACTGCCTATGGTTAAGCGACCCCATGACACTAATCGTATTAGTGCCTGACTTAAAGAGCTTGACGACAGGTTCATTAAGAAACAATCGTTTAGGATCGCCCATGTTTTCCCGATTCATGCGATACAATACATTACTTGAAGCCGGTATTAGATAGAGGTATTTATCATCGATTAGAACGTTTTTCAGCCCTGCTGCTAATGGTCGCTGATCAATAATCGACCGATCTGCTAATTTGATCATTGCAAACTCTACCGGGGCTGTTGACGAATAAGAACTTCGTGTTCCTTGTGCAACTCGCTTGGGCCCCCAAATCGCCATATATTCGCCTGCTGCGTCAATCATTGTTCCACGGATAGCAAAGTTAAATTTCAATTTGGGTATTTCTACCGATACCTGAACTTTAAAGACATCTTTGAGTGTGCCATTGACCGCCTCAACTAAGATTTCATGCGGGCCTATCTGACTGTTGGTTGGTTTCCAAACAAGTTGGTGATTTACTATTTTTGCTCCATCAGGCCCTGATTGAATCTGGAATGTCGTTTGTGGAGCTAACTTAGAGTTGGTGATTTTGAGCGGGATGTCCAAAGTCCCCCCAATCGTAACGCTCTTACTTGACGGAGCGGATACTAATAATAATGGCTGAAAATTAACACCAATTTTTTTCATGTCGACAAGAAATGCTTGTCTCCCCATTCCTAAAAATACACGATGATTGACGAGGTCGTACTGCAATATCGGGTTAAATTTATTTGATCGATACGTTGTTGAATTTGTTTCAGTTGGAAGAGTAATTCGTTTTAAACTCGTGGCATCCGAGAACGACTCGAAGACGAGAGAAGCCCCACTTTCGAGAGAAACTGCAAGATTCAATTGCGGGTGAATCGCCACAGGAGAGCCTGTGAATTTACGCAGTGATGCAGTAATATCTAAAGGATATAAAGAGTTTCCAAATGTCCAGAATCGACCATTGGGGCCAGCAACCATTTGACCAAAGCTCTGATGATGATCACGGGTTTGTGTAAAAGTACATTCTTCCTCGTTCATTGCCATTAAATCAGCACCACTAGGAGAAGAGGCACCACGTGCATCAGGTACAATCCATTTGCCATCTGCTGACATTGCTACATGCAAAGCATGCGATTGTCCCCATCTTTGAATTTTAACACGCTTACGGATATTCATAGCTTGCAGATCAATTTGAAATACTTCACCATCCCACCAAGCTGAACCTGTATTACTAATGCAGTAAGCATAAGAATTGTCTACTTTTGAACAGAAGAGAGCATACGGACCTTTGCCTTCGACTGAGACAGATCCTTGCACTTCGTTTTTAGTTAAATCGATCACATACATTGCCGTTGATTTCTTGCAGCCCACGATTAATCGTGATCCTTTGATCAATAATTCAACCGGTTCTCCGCCCACTTTGAACTCACGTAGCTTAGAGCCATCTGAGCCGTACTCAACAACCAAATCCGCTGTCGGAGAGATTGAAAAAATCCGACCAGTCGACTCTTGCATGATCCAGTTCGATGTCCCCTCTTCAGCGTCAATTACTTGTACATTACTCTCTTGGGCATATAGAATTGTTGATATGGTTAATACAAAACTGAGGGGAAGCCAGCACTTAGCCATGAAAGAATTCCTAGAAAAAGCGAAGAGGGTTATGAAGCAGACCGGACTATCGATTATCAAACCCTCATATTATAGCAATTCTAACTAACAGGAAACATCCCCCTCATCAGGATAGGTAAAGAGGTGTTAAATCTGTTTGCTCTCAGTTGATACACCCATTAAAATCAACAACTAGAACTACTTCCACTATCTAGGATGAGTAAAATGTCTGTCTTAATCAACGCATACTGTACACATCGTAATCCGCCGGCAATTAATTTTCCGCATCAATTGAATAGTCGCAGAGACCGAAGTGATCCTGAATTGATGGAACATTTGAACGGGTTCATCGGCTATATCATGCAAGGAGGCGAGCGTCAGATGACGCAGTCGCTGTACTATGCGATGCGACATATTGAACGGGTTCAGAATCACTATAGTTTGGAATTCGAGGAAGATCAGCTAGACGCTTACGGTGCTTGGGCTATGCAAGCGAATGCCATCAGTTATCTCGTTGATAATAGCGTGTGTGATGCAGCCGGGCGTGTGTTGGTTGACCCTGAGACAGGCGAGGCCGATGACGAGGCCCAGATTCCTTACCCGCAAGATGCGATCAAGCGAAAGCATCGCATGGAACAGCGAATGGATAAGGAAGAGATCAATGTTCTCAAGGTATTGCCGCCAGTCATTAGTGAAGTCGAAGTGGACCTTCGACCAGCGAAAGAAGTTGCCCTGCGGGCCTTGTCTCTTTTTGCGGTCGCATTACGGGGTGAGTCCTTGAACGCAGGCGAGCCAATTCCGGTCGATCAAATGAAGTCTCGTTTACCATTAGCATTTCAAGCAATGAGCCCTAAAGAGCAAGCCTTTTTTGCCAGTGCTTCACCTGAGCGACAAGAAATAGTTGACGCGGCGTGGCGGTATGATGCGGTGTTTATGCTGCAATGGGCTCTCGGTTGGATTGACAAGGTGAGTTGGCCAACTGCAATTTGTGATGTGTCCCAAATTGCCCGTATGCTGTTGGATGCAGATCGTCAGCAACTGGTGAATGAAGCCCAACTGCGGCCCACCAGCGAGATCTTGGATATGCTTGACATGCACTTTCGCTTGCACTGGACGACACGACAGGCTACCAATTCAGACCAGCCGTGCCCTGGTGGACTAGACAACGGAGTCATTCAAGAACGCCACCACACACTCAACTGGCTCATCCGTTTTGAAGATGCCGATTGGGACGATGTGGGTACGCCTACCTAACAACTTCCGAGGAACTCTTTCCCGCAGATCATAAGACTTTATGCCAGCGAAATTGCTAGCATAAAGTCAACTCTGCTCTCACCTGTTATTCCCTGCGCAAACCGTACAAAACGCGAAGGTCGAAAATGTTTACAGGTTCATCTGCGGAATGTCGCCGGGTTTGGCCGATAGTAATTCCATGCAGTCTTGTGTCTGGTAATGCGCAATTTTTAGACTGTGAAAATGTAACTTTGCAGGATTAGCAAAGACCTTTTGAAGGATTTGAGTGTTATGTTTCGTCCGATTGCAGTGCAAGCAACAGTGGCCTTGCTATCAGTGATTGCGGTTTCCACGGCTTTTGCCCAACAGCCCAAGGTAACTTTGCAGAATACGATTCAGTTAAAACCTGAGCCGGGGCAAATGTATTCAGCGGTGATTTCGGACATTGCCATTCACCCGGCCGGCCATCAGTTCGCTGCGGTCGGTGATGACCATATTGTCCGTATTTTTGATATCGAATCAGGTCTCGAACTCTATCGTTTAGAAGATCACCAAGACTGGGTGCGTGCCGTTGAGTTTTCCGCCGATGGTTCCACTTTGGCGACCGCAGGCAACGACCATAAAATCATCTTGTGGGATCTCGAACGCCGCGTGCAGATGCGATCAGTTGGTGAATTTCCGTATGCAGTAAGCAGCTTGGCGTTCAACGCACAGGGCACCATGCTCGCAATTGCTGGGTTTGGGCAAGAAATTATCATCCATGATCCGGCAACAGGCCAAAAACTGCATGAACTGGAAGCACCCAGTAATGACATGCGGTCTGTTACTTTTTCGCCAGATGGAACTCAACTGGCCGCAGCGGGTCGTAATGGAATCATTCGACTTTGGGACACACAATCAGGCGAAATCATTCGTGACATTAAAGCCCATCGCCAACGAATCCACGCATTGCAATACTCGAAACAAGGCACACAACTTCTAAGTTGCAGTGAAGATCGCTGGATCAAATTGTGGAACACATCAACCGGAGAGCCAATCGCTGAGATGTCGAGCCGGCCAGCAAAAGTGATGGCAATCTCATGGCTGGGCGAGCAACACATGGTCTCGGCAGGCAGTGATAATAAACTGCGTTTGTGGGACATCAGTGAACATAAAGAAATAGCCCAAATGACCGGTCACGCAGGCAGCATTGTTGCTCTGGCGGTTTTCGGAGATACCATTATTTCTGGCGGTTATGATACCACGATCCGAATTTGGAAAATGGATTCCGCAGAAAAAACAGCACGAGGCCTGTACCAAACAGGCATCAGTAAATAGTTAACAAGTTTGAAACGATACCGACTTCAAATAATGCGATTCAAGGATGAATCGTTTCGAGTATAGGGAAGTACATCATGCAATTATTTTCATTCCGTAAATGGCGAGCAAAACGCAAGCAAAATCAAAAGCCAGAAAGCCTGAAAGCAAAACTGCATTCCAGGGCTCTTGAGAAGCTGGAAGATCGGAAGATGCTTAGCGCCGATCCTATTCTGCTAGGAGCGATTTACGTGGAAGAAGATGCCGCGGGTGGCGATCTCTTCGGCGATTCGTTTCAAATCACGTTTCAAGGCGGTGCCGCTGATACGGAGATGACCCGCGCTATTCTAGATGGCGATCAAATTGCCAACTTTGGTAATCTATTCGGACTCAGTTCTGGCGATGTCATATTTGATACGGCGGTCGGAGGTCTCGGCGCGGATGGTGCATCCCCTTTTAAAATCGTTTCGAAAGATGGAATCGATAGTGTTACCGCAACCGTAAGTGATGGCGGCACGGAACTGATTCTTGATTTCACCGGGTTTGATGCTGGCGATAAACTGGTCTTTTCGATTGATGTCGATGAGGTGATTATCTACAACCCGGCTGATCCTGCGTCGGCGCTACTTGATCCGGTGACTTCAGGCGTAGAGTTTCACGGAACACGATTGACCGCAGATTTCACGGCACCTCATTTTGAAGACGCACAGATAGATACCACGTATGTCAACGCGTATGATCCGTTGCTGATCATATCAGGGCTCGACCTTCCTAGTGATAATGAGAACGGCAACAGCGACCGGACCGATGGTGCATTTGATAGTGTGGTGCAACAGCCGAAGCCAATTTCCATCTCTGGCACCGTGTTTCATGATGTCAACTTGAACTTAACACAAAATGTGGGCGATCTGGGGATACCCGATGTTGAGTTGGCTTTATGGGTACAAGACGGCCAAGCATTTGTGTTCACCGGGCACACCACCACCACCGCTGCCAATGGGGATTACGAATTTGGCACGGCTCTGGGTTTAGTACCTGGCACGTTTCAAGTTCGAGAAGTACAGCCAGTCGGTTATTTTAGTGTCGGGGCCATTCCAGGAACCGTGGCCGGATCTGCCGTTGGTGAAACGGTGAGTGGTGACCCTGATGTGTTGACGGAAATTGCGATTCCCGATGGTGGCACATCAGGCATTGACTACGATTTTGCAGAAGCACTGCCTGCTACTTTATCAGGGCATGTCTATCATGATCGTAACAACGATGGCGTGCGTGATACGGGCGAAGAAGGAATTGCCGGGGTTGATTTATTGATTCGCGGGGCGGATGTGCATGGTGTGATTCATGATTTCAATGTCACCACCGATGTCAACGGATACTACGCAGCGATCAACATGCCACCAGGCTGGTATGGCGTCGAAGAAGTTGCGCAACCTGCCGGTTACTTGGATGGGCTAGATGCAGCGGGAACGATTGACGCAGTGGTTGATGGGCTGGCCATTAATCCAGGCGACCAGATTATCGCGATCTTTTTAGGTGGCGGCAAAAACGGGCTCGACTACAATTTTGGTGAAATCATACCGGCCGAAATTCACGGGCAAGTTCACCTGACAGATCGAGACGGGAACTGCTTTGGCGAAGAATCGAACGCAACGCCTATCGAAGGGGCAACCGTCCGATTGTTTGATGCACAAGGCGTGTTGATTGATACTACGTTGACCGATGAGAACGGTGATTACTCGTTTGTTGGTTTGATGCCAGGCACATACTCGGTCGAAGAAATCACACCTCCTGGTCTGATTGATGGCGGAGAACATATCGGCAAGGTCAACGGAATCGAAGTCGGCAACATCGGCGGCAACGACCTGATTGAAACCATCGTGCTGCACTCAGGCAGTATCGGTGAAGAATACGATTTCTGTGAACACTTGCCTGCCTCCTTATCAGGGAATGTTTATCACGACCGCGATAACGATGGCGTGCGTGAAGCGGGCGAAGAAGCAATTGCCGGAGTCTCGGTCACCTTGTTGAACACCATCGGCCTGCCGGTCGCCAACACAACGACCGATGCCAATGGGTATTATGAATTCACAAATTTGGAAGCTGGCACCTACCGTATTGCCGAAATTCAACCGATCTTCTTTATCGATGGATTGGATACTGCGGGAACTGTCAACACTGTAACGGTTGGCTCTGCTACGAATCCTGGTGATGAAATATCGAACATCGTTTTGAAATGGGGCGATGATGGCATCAATTATGATTTTGGTGAACTCCAACCGATCAGCCTTAGCGGGCATGTGTTCCATGATCTGAACAACGATGGCAACTTTGACACCGGCGAAGATGGCATCCAAGGCGTTCAGGTCGATGTCATTAACACCGATACCAGTCAAACTTCAACCGTGTTCACCAACGACCAAGGCTATTACGAAGTCACGGGTCTGTTACCGGGCAATTATCGAATTGTCGAAGTGCAACCATTTTTGTTTGTCGATGGAATTGATAATGCCGGAACGGTCAATGGAGCAACTCGTGGAACCGCCACCAATCCTGGAGATGCCATCGAATCGATTGCACTGACCAGCGGCGAAGTTGGCGTTGACTATGACTTCGGCGAAATTCTCCTTGGCTCGATCTCTGGCAAGGTACATCTTTCAGATCGAGATGGTGATTGTGATACCGAAGAATCAGAGAATTCGCCAGTAGTTGGAGCCAAGGTGCAACTCTTTGATGGTGCTGGTAATTTACTTGAAGAGACAGTGACCGACTCCAACGGAGAATACTTCTTTGGAAGTTTACTGCCAGGTACTTACACTGTCGTTGAAACAACTCCGCCAGATTTGATTGATGGCGGAGACCATGTGGGCACGATCAACGGGGCACATGTAGGTGTACTGGGTGGCAACGACCGCTTGGAAGACATTGTCATACTTTCTGGTTCGCACGGCATTGATTACGATTTCTGTGAGCATGACCCAGCTTCACTTTCTGGCTATGTCTATCACGACCGCAACAATAACGGTTTGCGGAATGCAGGCACAGAAGAAGGAATTGAAGGGGTCGAAATGGCCCTGGTAAATGAAGCAGGAGCAACCGTTGCCACTACGCTGACCGATGAAAATGGCTTCTACGAATTCACGATGTTAGAAGCCGGCAAGTATCGCGTGATCGAATCGCAACCTGCTGGGTACATCGATGGCATCGATGTGGCCGGTTATGTTGGAAGCACGCAAGTGGGTGCTGCGATAAATCCTGGCGATGAAATCAACGAAGTCATCCTGCTCTGGGGCGATGATGGCGTCGAATACGATTTCGGTGAGTATTTGCCTGGAAGTATCTCGGGAACGGTAATGGTTGACTTGAACGAAAATTGTGAGCTCGATCCTAATGAACTGCCTCTAGAGGGAGTGACCGTTCATTTACTCGATGCACAAGGCCAAGAGCTTGCGTCAACTCAAACCGATGCGGATGGAAATTACAGTTTCACGAATCTAGTGCCAGGACAGTATTCGGTACTCGAAGATCAACCGGCGAACTACTTTCACGGCGGTCAACTTGATTTGAATGGATTGGCAGACAACTCGGTTCAAGATCGATTGTCTCGAATCAGTATCACTTCGGGGCTTGATCTCGATGGACATAATTTCTGCGAGATTCCAGCTTCAACTCTTTCGGGGTTTGTGTTCCAAGATGGCAAAACCTTAGTGACTGCCGATGGCCAACTTCCGCCTGATGTTTTCACAATACGTGATGGGCAGCACACGCCAGACGATACTCCGATTAGTGGAGTCACTTTGGAACTGCGAGACGGCGTGACTGGTTTGCCGATTGATGGTTCCAGTGATCGTGTGTTGGCAGGCTATTACGCAGCCGGTCCTATCCGAACGGTGACCGATGCCAACGGGCACTACCAGTTTGCCGGGTTGCAAGCAGGTTTTTATGCCGTGTTTGAAATTCATCCTGAAAACTACATCGATGGGCTCGATACCGCAGGTTCAACCGCTGGCTTAGCAGTGAACCCTGGCACGAACTCGACCAGTATTGGCACGTTGGCGGTCAACCCCAACAACGATGCGATTATCATGATCCATCTGCCTGTTGGGACAGATTCTGTTCAGAATAATTTCAGCGAGCTCTTAGTAACCACCACGCCTCCACCACCGGAAGATCCGCCAGTTATTGATCCTCCGCCACCGGTGGTTACGTTGACACCTCCGCCGGCCCCTACGTTGATACCACCGATTATCATTCGAGTTTTTCAACCGTTGGTTGCCAGCTATGGATCGAGAGCCTTAGGCTTCACTTGGCATCTGAGTGTGGTGAATGCTGGATTCCCGCGTGGGCTTAATCAAGTTGCTCAAACTGACTCGCCTTTCTGGTTGACTTCCAATGTCGTCAGTTTACTGCCATGGCAAGGGACAACTTTGAAATCTGCCACTTGGAAACTTCACAGCCAAGCTGAAGGAGATGGCGACGAACTGGAAATCATCGAAAAAGTATTTGGCATGGCCGGAGCCCAACCCATCGCTGGAGACTTTAACGGCGACGGTATTACCGACTTCGGGATCTTCATCAAAGGGCATTGGTACATCGATATCAACGGCAACCTGACATGGGATGAAGGCGACTTATGGGCCAAGTTAGGGCACGAAGGCGATCTGCCTGTGGTCGGAGATTGGGACGGAGATGGCAAAGATGATATCGGGATATTTGGCCCTGCTTGGGCCGGAGATCCACGAGCGATTGCCAGTGACCCTGGCTTGCCAGACCCTAATAACTTCCAAACGGGCAGCACCAAGAATTTGCCTCCAAGACCTGAAGAGGCCGCACTGGGGGCTCGGGTGATGAAATTAACTTCGGCCGGAAGAGTTCGGACCGATTTGATTGACCATGTATTCCATTATGGCACCATGGGAGATCGCCCCTTGGCGGGCGATTGGAACGGCGATGGAATTGCCACAATCGCTGTCTTCCGTGATGGCCAGTGGAACTTGGATGAAGACGGAAATGGTCGTTGGGATGACCAAGTTGACTCAGGCTTTATGTTCGGACAGAAAGGTGACCTCCCAGTCGCTGGCGACTTCAACGGCGATGGCATCGACGAAATCGGCATCTTCCGTGGCGGGCACTGGATTCTCGACACCAATGGGAACCACAGCCTTGATAGCACCGACAAAGTGTTTGAACTAGGTGCCTGGGGAGACTTACCAATCGTAGGAGATTGGGACGGGGATGGCTTTGATGAAGTAGGCGTTTACGAAGCAAATGCCAATGTCGCTCCAACCCAACGTGTGAATCGATAAATGGGTTGGCTTGTCTCACGATACAACAAACCTCAGCCGATTGATCATTCAATCGGTTGAGGGTATTCGGGATTCAAGAATCGCCCATTCTCACTGATCAGTTCGCCATCGACAAAAATCTGGCCTCCTTGGCGAAGATCGCAGACCATGTCCCAGTGCAAACCTGATTGATTGATTCCGCCGGTTTCAGGGTACGAAGCACCAACCGCTGCGTGGAAGGTTCCGCCGATCTTTTCATCAAAAAGTGTGTTCTTGGAATACTGTTGAATCGAGTAATTGGTCCCCAGGGCAATCTCGCCCACGATCCGGGCCCCTGCGTCTTGATCCAGCATCGAGATCAGAAAATCTTCGTTCTTCGTCGCCGAAGCGTCAACTACTTTTCCGCCTGCAAATTTTAGTATCACTCCATCCGATTCACGGCCACCGTGAACCGCCGGAAAACTGTAGCAGACTACGCCTTCGGTCGCGGTTTCAAGCGGGCCTGTGTAGACTTCGCCATCGGGGAAGTTCTTTTTGCCATCGCTGTTATGCCAAGTCCGGCCTTCGAGCCCTAGCGTGAGATCGGTCCCTTGTGGGGTGACAAACCGGATTTCTTTCTTGCCATTTAAGTAGTCGGTCAGCTTTTGTTGGCTGGCACTTAAT
>NVWB01000283.1 GCA_002733575.1 Blastopirellula sp.
TACGCCGACTTGTATTGGCAGGTTCCGTACTTGATGCGCAATTGTTCCACACAGTTTGACGCCCGGACACGCGTTAAGGTTTATGCGGTTCATGGATGCGACAAGGTTTTGTGCCACTCATTTGATGAATCGGTAGTGTTCTTCAAATGTTAGACATTGCTGTCAAAATATTTGACATATCATATCGGCCTTCCGCACCTTTAAGCATGGAGGTCAGAAAAATTTGTTGCACACGTGTGCAAAATATGTCGTAATACTGAAATGGGCGATAGGGAAAGCCCGGAAACCATTCAACTGGGAGATTGAAATGAAGATACCCTTTCAAACGACACTGGCTGCGCTGGCCACTGTGACCTTGATCTTTGTCGGATCTGGCGTGGCTTTTGCTGCAGATTACACCATCAACGTCTGGTCCGGAGGAACCGGCCCAAATGACACTTACCGAATCGACGCAATCAAGATTGCAGCCGGATTGCTGGAAGCTGAGGCTGGTGTTCGCGGCGAAGAACTAAATATCACCGTAGAGGGTAAGGCCTATGATGGTTGGGAAGAATTCAAACAGGCGATAACCCTCAGCGCGGAGGCTGGCAATGCACCGCATATCGTCGTATCGGGCCACGAAGACATTGCTGCCTGGGCTCAGTCGGGCCTGCTTGTTCCAATTGAGAATTATGTCGACTTGGACAGTTGGCCAATTAATGACATTTACGACAACCTATTGAAGTTTGCGTCATTTGAAGGCACGCTTTACGGGCTGCCTCAGGATGCGGAATCACGTCCGTTTTTCTTTTGGCGTGCCCATATGAAATCAATCGGCTATTCAGATGCGCAGATCGATGCCTTGCCTGGTGATATTCAGTCTGGTGCTTACACGTTATCCAATGTTCTTGAGGATGCTAAGAAAATTCAGGATGCCGGGTTGGTAGAAGCGGGGTATGGCTTTTATCCGCGTGCATCCAACGGGCCCGACTATTGGCAGTTTTACCTGAGCTTTGGCGGTGAAATGGAAGATGGTAAGGGTAAGTTGGTTTTTGACAAGGCTGCAATGACTGGCTTTTACCAGTTCTTTGTTGATGCTGTTGCATCTGGTGTGACCAAGAAAAATCATCTCGGGATGAACTGGGATCAGTGGTACGGTGAAGTGGCCAATGGTAAAGCCGGAATATGGCATGGCGGCACTTGGCACTATAAGCGTTACACGACAAAGGAGGGTAACGACGATTTTTTTGGAACTATTCAGTTCAGCCTGATCCCGGGTGGTGGCTCCAATTCAACCGCAAATACAATCACACACCCGTTGGTGTATTTGCTGACGAAACAGAAAAATGACGATGCGACAGCTATAGCCGCAGAATTGATCAAAATTGCGTCCGGGCCACGCATTAATGCCCTGCACGCGATCAAATCGGCGCATTTGGGAATTTCCAAAGCCGAGGAAAGTGTTGATCTTTATTCCGGTGATCGCTGGGCTCGTGAGGCGACAGAGCGTCTGCTGCCGCACGCTAGTGCTATGCCTAATAACGTGAATTTTGGTCAATACTGGGAAATCATGTTTGGCGGCTTAGAAGCCTCGTGGACTGGTCAGAAAACTGTGGGCGAAGCAATTGATGACGTCGAATCCGAACTGACGACAACGCTTGGCGACAAGATAATCATGCGTTAAAAACCTGTCTGCGGTTACAATTGTTAGCCGCAGATACTCCATTCAAGAATTTCGGGGACGGTGATGGTAAATACAACCATTGAATCGACTACGGACCAGGTGGTCAAAGCGCGCATTGGCCGGAGCACCGGTCCGCAGTTGAATTGGCTGCAAAAAATAGGAAACTCCAAATACCTTGGGTTGTATTTGCTGGCCCCTGCTGGGATATTTGTTCTGCTGTTCTTTGTGATCCCGGTGCTTCTGACAGGCGTGTTTGGTTTCACCAATATGAGTACGGCAACGGGTATTACTGGCGGCGCTTATCTGGCCAACCAATCCTCCATGCAGGCGCTGGGCGATCGCCACGATATGGCGGCCCTTGCTGAACAGATAAATCAGGTCGTTTACACAATCGACGAAACAGGATTAACCACCGCCAGGGAGGCAGGCATCTCCGCTGCCACATTAATGGAACTTCGAGCCAAGTTTTTAGGTCAGAGTTTCGACAACAGGCGCGATGCCGAGCGCGCGATTAAAAAGCTTAATAACCGCCCCGCAAATACCCGAGCGTTAAAGGTGCTGGTTAAGTATTTTGAACGCTCTGTCATTAACACGCGCTATGACAGCAAAGCTGAGATCCTGGCAGCAATTGATGGTTTTGGTGTCTCTTTGACCCCCGAACAACAGGCCGCAATCATTGATGTTACCTACACCGGTTGGGTGTTCAGCACAAACAATTTCAAACGCATGATTTCGCTGCCAGACACCAAAAAAACGCTGATCAATACGCTATTTTTTGTGTTCACCACTCTGATCCTGTTCAATGTCGGCTTCGCGCTGGTTCTGGCGGTTTCGACCCATTATATGGATGCAGGTCCGGCAGGGTTTTTTCGATCTGTGTGGCTGTTGCCGCGGATCACACCGCCAGTTCTTTATGTGCTGATGTGGAAATGGCTGGCCTGGGATACCGGTTTCATTTCGATCATCCTTGGACCCTTTGGGGTCGAACCCAAAAACTGGTTACTGGACAGTCCGACCAATGCCTGGACTTTTATCATCCTGATTAATGGCATGGTCGGGGCATCGATGGGGATGTTGATCTTCTCTTCGGCGATCAAAGCCATTCCGAGCTCGCTGTTTTATGCCAGCGAAGTGGACGGCGCGACCCGTGCCCAGCAAATTCGCCATATTATTTTACCGCAGCTGCGCTTTCCGATTTTGTTCATTACCTGCTATCAGACCCTTTCGCTATTGACCTCGTTTGAATATTTCCTGCTGGCGACCGAGGGTGGACCCGGAGGGTCAACCGAAGTCTGGGCCCTGTCCACCTATTTTAAGGCACTGAACAATTATGCGGGCGCATTGGAATATGGATACGGTGCCGCACTCGCCTTGGTACTGGTTGTCGTGGGCGTCGTACTATCGATCCTTTATCTGAAGCTGTTTGATTTTAAAACCCTGACAGCAGCGCCAAAAATCGAGTGACTGGAGAAATATGGCATGACTGGCAATTATCGCAAATGGCCGATGATCCTGTTTCTCGGGATCATGACGGCACCGATCATCCTGATGTATTTCTATCTATTTCTGGATACCATCACCAATTCACCGCCTGGATCTTTGATACCCAACGAACTGACGACTGAGCACTGGCGTTTTCTTTGGATGACTATACCAGGAAGGCCTTCAATATGGGTCGCCACCTGGAACACATTTTTGTTTGCCTCCATCACAACCCTGATCGTTCTGGTTATATCGTCGGCAGCGGGCTATTCCCTCTCGCGGTTGAATATGCCAGCGCGATCATTTTTTCTGGGCGGCATCATGGTGCTGCACGCTTTTCCAACTGTAACCCTGTTGATTGCGATCTTCCTTATCCTGCAAATGCTGGGTCTTTATAACACCCTGTTCGGTGTGATCATGGTCAAGGCGTCGTTGGAATTACCCTTTGGCATATGGATCATGAAAGGCTTTTATGACACAGTCCCTTGGGAAATTGAAATGGCCGGCATTCAGGACGGGGCCACACGATTTCAGGTTTGGACCAAATTGATGCTGCCACAGGTGAAACCCGCGATTATGGCATTGGGGATATTTTCGTTTCTCGCCGGGTGGTCAGAATTTATTTTGCCGCTGGTCCTAGCCCCCGATAACGAAGTGCAGGTTTTGTCTGTCTATCTTGCGGCGTTGATTGCCGACGACAACAATTTTGACATGGCATTATTCAAATCGGTCGGGTTGTTATATGTGGTGCCGGTGATCATTCCTTTCGTGTTTTTCCAAAACAGACTGATGAATATCTACAGTGGGGGCAACAAAGGCTGATGCGTATTTTACTAGAAAATTTTACCAAGAAATTCGGCGATCTGACGATTATAGATGGTATGGATCTTGAAGTTCACGATGGTGAAATGATTGCGCTTCTGGGCGGATCAGGTTGCGGAAAATCCACGACGCTGTTTGCGATCTGTGGCATTCATAAGGTTAATGGCGGTCGTATATTTTTTGGAGATCACGATGTTACCAATGTCACCACCCAAGAACGTAATGTCGGCGTCGTGTTCCAGTCATTCGCGCTTTATCCACATATGACGGTGGAGAATAATATCGGCTTTCCACTAAAACTACGCAAGGAAAGCACCGGGGACATCAAACGCAAAGTCGGTGAAATTGCTGAAATGGTTCATATTGAAGCGTTGCTGCAACGCCGCCCTGGCGAGTTGTCTGGTGGCCAGCAACAACGGGTGGCCTTGGCACGGGCGTTGGTGCGCCGCCCTGATGTGTTGTTGCTGGACGAACCCTTAGCCAACCTTGACGCGACGCTGCGTTTGGAAATGCGATCAGAAATTCGACGCATTCAACATGAAACGGGCATCACCGCCGTTCTGGTCACTCACGATCAAACCGAAGCCATGAGTATGTGTGACCGTATCGCCATTATGGACGCCGGCAAGATTGTACAGATCACGGAGCCCAAAGACATGTACGACAATCCGGTTTCCGATTTTGTTGCCGGTTTTTTGGGTAGCCCGCCAATTGCTTTCCTGAGCGGGAAAATTGAAGATGGTCATTTTATTGAGCCAAGCACAAAGACCAAAATCCCACTTGACCACGAAATGGCAAAATCAAACAACGGGCGTACCGTATCAATCGGCATACGTCCGGAATATTTTCAACCGAACAATGGCACTGCTGTTAGCGGGAAGGTGTCATTTATTGAATCTCAAGGGCGGGAAACGCTTTATAACGTAATGTTGCCCGATGGAAAAATCCTAAGATCCATACAAGGAGAAGGATCTGTTGCAAAGATTGGTGACACAGTTGAATGGGGTATAAACGCACCTAAAATACTGGTGTTTGATGAGGATGGTAAACGGATTTGACTTTAACAACGGACTGGCTGCGAAAATTTAGCTGGCCGGAGACATTAATGACAGGTCATCCGCTGGCAATTGCACACCGTGGGGCTTGCGACTATGCCCCTGAAAACACATTAAAATCGTTTCAGATTGCAGCCGATCTATGCGCCGAGATGTGGGAGTTGGATATCCGGATTTCAGCGGATGGTGTATGTGTCGTTGCTCACGACGACGACCTGACTCGTGTAGCACAGCGCGGTTTTTGTGTGTCCCAGACAACTTGGGATGAAATATCTACGGTGCAATTGCCAGAAGGGCAGCAGATACCACGCCTTGAACAAGTTATTGAATTAGCGAAGGAAACCGGCTGCGGCCTGTATATCGAGGTTAAGTCAGAACGAGCTGGTCCGTTGGCGTGGGAGTTGCTTAAGGATGCAGATTTTAACTTTGCCGTATTGGCGTCATTCAATGTCAGCTTGATCAGGGAATTACGAGAGATGGGCTGCGCATATCCATTGGGCATCCTTGTTCCAGTGGGTGCTGATCCATTGACCTATTTGGGTGGAGTTGATGTCGATGTTGTCCATCTTTGCTGGCGTTATGCTTCTGAAAATCCCCATGAATTACTGACCGATGATCTAATGCAAGAATTTACCGATCATGGCCACCAGGTTGTGATATGGGATGAAGATCGCGCCAAAGTGTTGGACGCCTTATGGAATCAGCCAATCATGGGTATTTGTTCCAACAGGCCTGAGCTGTTGAAACCCTACCGCCCTAACCCGGATCAACCGGTTGATATTGTCTGCCATCGTGGAGCAAATAAACTTGCCCCGGAAAATACACTGGATGCGGCGCGCATCTGTATTGACCAGCGCTTTCAGTTTGTTGAGCTGGATGTACGCACCACAGCGGACGGCGAACTGATTGTTATCCACGATGCTGATATCACCCGCACGACAAATGGTGGTGGTTTGGTGATCGACATGACTCTGTCAGAGATCAGATCGCTGGATGCCGGCACTTGGTTTCGCGAAGGTTCGGCAGGTGTGCGTGTGCCAACACTGTCGCAAATGCTGGATTTGGTGAAAGATCGCGCAGGTCTATATATTGAAGTCAAACACGCTGATCCCGCAATGTTGCTACAGGTGATTATCGCTCGGAACATGCTCGACAAATGCTTTTTCTGGGGATATGACAGCGAGGTTTTGAGCCAGCTTCGCACGTTATCCCCTGAAGCAACAATAATGTCACCACGCTGGATGTATTCTTCGCTTAAAGAGGCCGCTACCACCCATGGGGTACAGATTGTCGAATTTGACCCAGCAAAAGACAACCTTTATGAAATATCCCAATGCCGCGATCTGGGCGTCAAATCAATGATTTACAGTTTGACCCAAGATTGGACTGAACTTGCGTCCTATTTGCAGATAAAGCCCGATATGGTCAATCTGGATCACCCCGATCGGTTCAAAATCCTGACCACGTATCCTAAGGTTCGCCGTCATTTTGAAACCATGCAACGGACGCGCATCAATGGTGCATGATATCCAAAAACAAGCCGCGGTAACTTCGTTCGACGTGGCGAAAATAGCTGGGGTTTCGCGATCCGCTGTGTCGCGTGCATTTACGACAGGTGCCAGTATTTCGCCGGAGACACGCGAGAAAGTCCTTGAAGCCGCGGCAGGTCTTGGCTATCGGGTCAATCTGGTGGCACGCGGGCTGAATAAACAGCGCACCGATCTGGTCGGCTTGATCGTATCTGCTCTAAGCACCCCCTATCGCGCTATGCAGATTGACGCGCTGGCCAAACAATTGGTGCGTGACGGATTTCGACCGATGCTGTTTTGCATAGACGAGAGCATGCGCGAGGAACAGCTTTTATCGATCCTGCTGAATTATCAGGTTTCAGGTGTTGTGATCACATCGGACGCGCCACCGGTCGCTATTTGTGAAGAATGCGCCCGCATGCAAGTACCACTGGTACTGATCCATCGCATGGACAATTTACCTTTCGTCGACCGTGTCAACGGGGATGATCTCAAAGGTGGGCGTATGGCTGCTGACGTATTGGTCCAATCCGGTCGACGGCACCTTATTGCCGTGAAACTGGAGGATCCTGGATATTCAGGAATAGCCCGAATCTCCGCATTTCACGAAAGAGCGGCTGAACTAGGCATTCCCAGTGGTGACATTTCGGTTTTGGGGGATGAATATGAGGGTGGTGTGGCTGCAGCTCCAAGCGTGCTTGAGCAACTTGATCATTTCCCCGGTGTTTTTTGTCCCTCTGACACCGTGGCATTAGGATTGTTGGATACGTTGCGCAACAAACATGCTATCCGTATTCCCGAACAGTTGGGCCTGATCGGCTATGATGATATTCCGCAGGCCAGATGGGCTTTCGCTGATTTGACAACGATCAGGCAATCTGTTGAGGACTTTGCACAAGTCACAGTAGAGTTGTTGAAAGATCGGATCAAAAATCCGGATACCGACCCTCATATCAAAATCGTGGATGTCACATTGGTTATGCGAGGATCGGTATGATGTCCAAATCTGGTTTGTACCAAACCGACAGAAAGCCTCATATTGCTGCACTTTGCACCGGCCGAATGGTCCCCACCTAATACTTATTTGTGATATCAGGAAAAGGTTCTGCGTGTGAAATTTGTAACCCTAAATATACAGTTTGGCTTCGGCGCCGATAATAAGCTTGATCTGGCTCGTACTGCGGAGGCAGTGCGTGGCGCTGACATCATTGCGCTTCAGGAAGTTGAACGCTTCTGGAAACGTTCCGGGTATATTGACCAGCCTGCAGAGCTCGCACGGATGCTACCGGAATACCATTGGGTTTATGCCGCAAATCTTGACTTGGATGCAAGTTACAATGATGTAGATGGCTGCCTGATACACCGTCGACGCCAGTTCGGACTGATGCTGTTGTCGCGTTGGCCGATCATTTCCAAAAGAGTATTCCCGCTGCCAAAATTCGGTGCGGTCGCGCATCACAGTATTCAAACTGGTATGTTGGAAACAGTGATTGATGTACCCAATAGCCCCATCAGAGTATACACCACTCACCTGAGTCATCTGGGACCTGATATTCGCAAACCTCAGATCGACATGATGCTGGATCTGATTGGTAAAGCTCCGGATCTGGGTGGCGTTTGGTGCGGCACACATCCGGTGGAATCCGACGGCTGGACCGAGGGCGGAGCCCCTCCGATGCCAATCAGAGCGCTGATCGCAGGAGATTTCAATTTCACTGCTGACTCTGCTGAATACGACCGTTTCACAGGCTCGTTGGTTGAACACCACGGCAGACTAATCAGTGCTTCCGGTCTGCGGGATGCTTGGGTTGTTGCTGGCAATGCCGAGGACCAGGGAATCACATGCCCTGCTGCAACTGATGCAATCGAAGCTGCCAAGACAGTTTCTGAACGCATCGATTACTGTTTCGTCAATTCCGATTTGTGGGATCAAATAAATCATGCTTGGATTGATGAAAATTCGACCGCTTCAGATCATTTACCCTTTTGGGTTGAGTTTGATGAGAAATAACTTGTGACAATTGGAGTGTCTTGCTCGATTTTTTTCAGAATTCTGACATCAAACAAAATCTACAGGAAAGAAGCAGGAACAATGGCCAAAGACACCTCTTCGAAAGCTGCTTCAATGAATACGCAATCCGATCGCGATATTCCACTTTCCGCAAGGCTTGATTTTGCTTGCTCCCTCGCACGTCAGGTCGGTCGTGAAGCGTTACTCTATTGGAACGAACAAGGCGTGGAAGGGCTTGGAACTGAAGCAAAAGGATTGCAGGACTTTGTCACCAAAGCCGACAAAGCAGCAGAACGAACCATCCGTAAGGAACTTAAACAAATGTTCCCCGAAGATGGCTTTATAGGGGAAGAAACCGGCGGCTCGTCTAGCACGACCGGAACATGGGTGGTTGACCCGATTGATGGGACTGCAAACTACATGCGCGGTCTTCGCCATTGGGGAGTGTCCATTGCCTATGTATCTGATGGGCAAACCAAACTTGGCATCGTCCACGATTCGCCAACCGACCGTCTCTATCATGCACAGGCGGGACACGGTGCCTATTGCGACGGGCAGGCAATTTCTGTGTCCACAACAAAGGATCCGCAAGCCTCCATGGGAATTTTAGGAGCATCCCGCCGGACACCGTTGAATGACTATCTTGGCCGCATCAAGTCACTGCATAATGCCGGTATCGAGCACCGCAAAATTGGTTCTGCTGCCATCGGCATTATACGTGTTGCCGAAGGCGTTGTTGATTTTTATCACGAGGGGCACTTGAACAGCTGGGATGCGCTGGCCGCTTTGCTTATCGCCGAAGAGGCTGGTGGGATGGTCAATGTGCCAAAGATTGATAAATTTGTCGCGCAGGGTGGAGAAGTGTTGTGTGCGACGCCTGCATTGTCGAAGCAGCTTGCCGACCTTTTGGTGTCGAAATCTGTCGTCTCATCATGAGCAGTACATTTAACAAAAGGAAGGGGCGATCGGCAGGGAATACCTAGATTCGTTTTGAAGCTTTCTGATTGCAACGCCATGGCACCTGAAGTTGCAGACAATTCTCTACCCGTTAATCTGACTGAACACCGAGCAGCTTTATAAGGCAACCCGCCGCGATAACTCAAGGCTATTGCCTGATCCGACAGATATTTGTTATCAAACGCAAACCTTCGGCTGGCCAGTTTCAAAGTTTAATGCAAAAATTTTGAGCCAGATCTGGTGAGTATTAATGTTGTCGGTAATGAAACAAGATATACAGCTGAAGCAAGGGTAAAATTCCTGTCCAAATGGGCTGGAGCACCCTCAAAATGATGTGTACGAGTTGAGCCATTCTCACCGTATTGCACCAAATTCAAGTACCGTTTCTGCGAAGTACTCCTTTCGGGAGCTAAGGGCTCGGTGTCCTAATTGCCCAAAAATCATGGGCAGCTCCTCCTGGAACATAATACTTGCTCATCCAGTGTCGCAACTCGAACGTCGTGGCAAGATTGTAAAGGTAATTTTGTCCGCACTGCCGAATTTGGTGTTGCTAAATAGTTAGAATTTCCGTTCAAAATTGCCAGACGACCGCTTTGAGCTCACTTCTACCAAACAGATGGTGTCGCTGCTTGAGCAGATTGTTGGGTGGTTGAAGGGCATTTTTTGGCCCTTTGCTGCCTTTGGCGTTGATCGTGTGAGATTACACAGACAAAGTAACAATGTGCTGTGCGGCAACTAAAACAATTGCGCGGTGTCTCAAATCTAGAATTTGGAGAAAACCAGACATGTGAACTCCTACCTTGCCTCGAGTTCAGAAATTTCATTAGCTATTGGCCAGTTTTGCTTGGCTCACTCAGTGAGTCCTATGAATTTTGCTCGCTGCTCTGTAGTCGCTCGGAGTTAACCCAAATTCGGATTTGAAGGATCGAGCAAGGCTTTGCAGGTTTAAGACTCCCCACATATGTGCGATCTCGCTTATGGAATAGCGGGAATACCGCTTGTCCAATAGGTCTGATGCAATTTTGCTAAGGCGCATTTTCCGTATCGTCGCGGTGATTGAAATCCCGTCGGCCTGATAGATTTCAGACAAGCGGCGCACTGACAGCCCCACAAAGCTTGCAAGCATAGCTCTGTCCAAATTTGGATTGGACAAATTGGACCACAAATAGGCATTTGCGCGAAACATAACCTGCTGTTCTGGTCTGCTAAGTTCAAACTTCGCTTGGTCAAGTGTCGCAAGACCTGTCACGAACAGATCGACGATCGTATTTTGCATGCACTCTTTGACAATTTCATTGGATTGATCAATTGCGCTAACAAGTTTCAATACTCCATCGCTGATCAATCCACCGAAGACACTTTGTCCTGAAACTGTGATGCCCGTAAGAACATCCGCATTGGGCAAACGTCGTATTAAATCAGTGCGAGGAATCTGTATGACCAATTGGCGAAATCCGTCTGGCAAATTTAGCGAATATCGATCTGTGCTGCTGTAGAGCACAAAATCACCCGGAGAGATATTGGCTTCACGGCCTGATTGTTCCACGAGACAATTTTTATTAAGTTGAAGGCTGATAAGAAAGCTGGCTTCTGTACTGCGTGAAATATCACGGTTTCGTCGTGTGACCACCTGCTGACTTCCGGAAACGAATGAAGCCGAAATCTGTGACATGCGATTGAGTATGATCTCACCGCTAAAGCATTCCGGTACGTTAGAACAACAGTCAAGTTGCACATAAGAATCGCACACTGCTTCTCGCCAAAACCCAAAACGATCTTTTCGGCTAACGCTGTCTGTGCTCAGAAATTCGGCCATCCCATGCTTACCTCTCGAATGAGGCTACTATCACGGATCGCTCAAATCAAACAATTTGCGGCAAAATCGCTCATATATACCTCAGATTCCGCCCAAACTGAAGAGCGGGTCTGACATATGCCTGTTAGTATTTGAACAGATACTAGATCGACAATTGGGAGAATTTTAATGTCAGAACCATTCAAGGTAGCCGCAGTTCAGGCCGCCCCCGCATTTTTGAATCTCGATGCTGGAGTGGATAAAGCCATAAAGCTGATTGAGGAAGCTGCCAATAAGGGGGCAAAACTAATTGCGTTCCCTGAAACATGGTTGCCAGGTTATCCGTGGTATATCTGGCTCGACGCGCCTGCCATGAACATGCCCTACGTACCGCAGTACAGCGCCAATTCAATTGTCACTGACAGCGATCAAGACAAGCGCTTGGCCGAGGCTGCAAAAAACAATAACATTCAGGTCGTGATGGGGGTTTCATGGAACGTGAACGGTACACTTTATATGGGCCAATGGCATTACGGCTCTGACGGTGAAATAATTTCCCGCCGCAAGAAGCTAAAGCCCACTCATATTGAACGAACGGTTTATGGCGAGGGTGATGGTAGTGACATGGTGGTTTACGATACCGAATTGGGTCGTATAGGCGCATTGTGTTGCTGGGAACACCTGCAGCCGTTGAGCAAATATGCGATGTTCTCCCAGAACGAACAAATTCACGTCGCTTCCTGGCCGAGTTTCTCGCTTTATGAAGGTGGCGCATATGCGCTTGGCCATGAAGTGAATACCTCCGCAAGTCAGGTTTACGCGGTCGAGGGCCAATGCTTCGTCCTGGCGGCTTGTGCCATCGTCTCTGATGAGATGTTCGAATTGATGTGCGATACACCTGCAAAACAGCAAATGTTAAAAAAGGGCGGCGGTTATGCCCGCATATTTGGCCCGGATGGTGCGCCTTTGGGCAACATTATTCCGCCAGATAAAGAAGGCCTAGTCATTGCGGACGTTGACCTCAATATGATTGCCATCGGTAAGGCTGCGGCAGACCCATGTGGGCACTATTCTCGCCCCGATGTGTTTCGCCTCATGTTCAACAAAAAACCAAGTCCGCCGGTTATGGCCTTCGACAACGAAGATGCACGCATGGTGAGTACAGAAGATGCAGAGCCTTTAAGGCCGCTGATAGTAACCGAAGGCTAACATTATCTGCCAATAGGTAATTAACCTGATGCTTTTTAACGGAGAAAAAAATGCTTACTGCGGATGAGTTTTATACAAATGAGCAACGCAAACTGCAAAAGCAACATGATAGTGAGGCGCTAGCAAATGTTGTGGTTCAGGCCATTGTTCGTGACGAAATTGAAGAACCTAATATTCTTTTCATCGAAAGCCGGGATTTTTTCTTTCTTTCGACGGTCAGTGGCGAAGGAGAGCCAACGGTCAGCTACAAAGGTGGACCTGTGGGGCTTGTGAAGGTGCTGAATTCCAAAGCGCTTGTCTTCCCAAGTTACGATGGCAATGGAATGTTCAAATCTATGGGCAATGTCGTAGCCGCATCAAAAGTTGGTCTTCTCTTCATTGATTTGGTTACACCCAACCGGATTAGAGTTCAGGGAAATGCAACGATCTCGGCAGATGATCCCGAGATGAAGAACTACCCAGGAGCGAATATGATCGTCCGCGTAGATGTTACTTCCTGCTTCCAGAATTGTGCACGTTATATACATAAACACGAGCGGGTCAGCACAAGCCCCTATGTGCCAGATGCAAAAGGCGAACAGCCTTATCCTTCGTGGAAGCGGATCGACCTGGTACAAGATTCGTTGCCCTCTATAGACAAGGGAAAAGCTGAAGGCGAAGGCGGTACAATCACTTTTGACGATTATGTTGGAAAATTGATGGATGGTGAATCGTAAATCCTCAATACATAATGCTGAGCTGCGTGAAGGGCATGAAGTCTATATAATTAGCCCCAATTTTTGCCCACCAACAAGCTCGCTCGTCTGTTCTGCAATCCTTCGATCCAGATTGAGCATGTGCCCCATCGCCAGTTCAGCAACAGCAACCGCGTTCATACCCGGGCAGTTGCATACCGGCACCCCGCGAGCACCCGCGACATCGCAATCAATATTGTCGAACCCGGCTCCGCCTCGGATAATAAGCTTGAGTGCATCGGATGACTCAATCACCGATGCGGGCACCTTGGTCGATCGCACCGCGAGCACATCGGCCCCGCTGGCAGCC
>NVWB01000284.1 GCA_002733575.1 Blastopirellula sp.
TGGGTTTACAAGTTCGAGACGGGTCAAGTCTTCGGCTACCAATCTCAAGCAGGGCAGTTTCTTCCTATCGAAGAGACCAGCTTTACCGTTCCATCTGTCGTCCGCACATTGCCGCCCAGCTAAGGAAAATAAATTCTAGTTGTGAAGTAATGAAGGCCCCTTATTGGTTCAAGCCGAACCGACAGACACAGAACCACAAGCCGTGGAAACTCCAGCCATGTTTTGATGGTCTGACCTCTCAAAACTTGCAACAGTGCTCACATAATAAAATAATCTAATTCAAGAATAAAATATGACAAACAATAATAATCAACGGAATACAGCAAGCGAATCACCGGGAACCGGTGGCTTGTTTTCAGCCGTGCGGCAAGACTTTTTGGCATCGATTGTCGTCTTTCTGGTAGCGTTGCCACTTTGCATGGGAATTGCAATCGCCTCAGGCGTGCCAGTGGCTGCTGGTTTAATTACAGGCATAGTGGGTGGACTGCTTGTTGGCTGGTTCTCTGGCTCTCCACTGCAAGTAAGTGGTCCGGCCGCAGGTTTAACAGTCATCGTCTACGACTTAGTTCAGCACCACGGCCTGGAAGTGCTCGGCATCGCGGTCTTGATTGGCGGCATGTTACAGTTTATCGCAGGAATACTTCGATATGGCGGCTGGTTCAGAGCCGTCTCGCCTGCGGTGATTCATGGAATGCTTGCTGGAATTGGCGTACTAATCCTATCAAGTCAATTTCATGTGATGGTGGACGATGCTCCCAAAGGGAATGGCATTGAGAACTTAGTCTCCATTCCCGAAGCCATTCAGAAAGGTTTGCCGATTCCTGAAATGAGAACTGCAGAAGAACGCACATTCAAGCGAGACTTGCTACAAAAATTTGGAGCGTTGCACGAACAACAAGTTCAACTTCGTGAACTGGCAGGTGAGATCATCCCGGCGAATCTCGAAGCGCAAGAAGGCACAGCGGCTTCTGAACCAAAAAACGAACAGCTACTTGCACTCGCGGCAAAGCAACAAGAGATTTCTAGCCAACTCAAAAACTTGGTTGTTCAAATGAATGAAAACGGGATCTCAGACCTTGTACGTGATCCTGTTGGCTTTAATGAAGCGACCCAGCAGTCTCTAGCAAACAGTCAGCTTGCACTAAACGACTTGCAATCTGGAAAAGCCAACCAAGTTCGAGAATCTCAAATCAACCTACAGCATAGTTTAGAGAACGTACTAGGTGGACTCAAAAATCATGACTGGGCCGCCAAAATTGGGCTGCTCACAATTATAGCTCTAGTGCTCTGGAAACTCATCGTTCCTGCCCGTTTGAAACTAGTCCCTGCTCCACTGGTTGCTGTTGTCTTTGCGACCGTTATTACTGCAATGCTGCAATTGCCTGTACTTTATGTGGAAGTACCAGACAACTTGTGGAGTGAAATCCATTTCCCATCGCTTACCGTCCTGCAATCAGTAGAACTAAGTGTTGTACTTCAGGCCGGTATTGTATTGGCGATTGTTGCCAGTGCGGAAACACTCCTTTGTGCTACCGCAGTGGATCAAATGCAAACGCATACGCGCACGCAATACGACAAAGAACTGGCCGCCCAAGGAATTGGTAATATGGTCTGTGGTCTATTCGGCGCACTTCCAATGACCGGCGTGATCGTGCGAAGTTCGGCCAATGTAGAAGCAGGTGGGCGGACACGCCTTTCGACGATCTTGCACGGGGCCTGGCTATTAGTGTTTGTGGCGCTGTTGGCCTTTATTCTTCGCATGATTCCAACCGCTGCGTTGGCGGCCATGCTGGTCTACACCGGCTACAAGCTGATCAATTTCAAGGCGATCCGAGAACTCAAAAAATATGGTTGGGGCGAAGTGGCCGTCTACTTCGCAACACTTGGAACCATTGTCTGCACCGACTTGCTAACCGGCGTAATCACAGGCGTTGTGCTATCGGCATTTAAGCTTCTCTACAAGTTCTCGCATTTGAAAGTACAACTTGATCTGGATGAAGAAAAAAGCATCGCCACATTGAAGCTCGAAGGCGCAGCCACGTTTATTCGCTTGCCGATGCTGGCCGCCGAACTTGAACAAGTACCAGACCATGTAGAGCTACACATAGACTTCGACCAACTCAACCATATCGACCATGCCTGTCTTGACCTACTATCAAACTGGGCCAAGCAACACGAAAGCAAAGGCGGAAAACTAATCGTCGACTGGGACTCGCTACACACAAATTATCACCGCCAACCCAATCAGGATGCAGAGGATAGTGAGGCCAGTGCAATCTAGAGAATATATTCTTTCGGGTGGCCGCGATGTCGGTTTTGGAGAACGCTTGCTTTTTAGTTACGCATATTCAAAACGACGTCGGGGTCGACGCTAGTCGATCAGAGGCCAGAGAGGTTTCCATTTAATAATCTCACGCGGATGAAGAACTTCAGATCCAGATTAGCGGCATTAACAGGAGTACCATAAATATAAAATTAGCGATTATCGTTGCCAGTACCGAAGGTTGATTACGCTGGAAATCATAGGGTAGTTCCAAAGCCTCCGAATCGACTCCATCGTCGATTCCGATGATCCCTTTCCAGAATGCTTCGGTCTGCCATGAAGGAATAAATTTTGCATCGCCATCGGCCATTAAAACCATACGTCCGTTAGGGTGCGTCTCTCGGAAGACCTTTGAGTCTTCTGAGCTTAGCAGCTTGATTGCTTCGTTGTATTCCAAGTCAATCGGTTGAAGCCAGGGAATCTTAGTATCGTCAAATTCCACTAGAAGTAAAGTATTCTCCAAACCATCAGTCACATCTGATTTATCTCGGGTTAAGTCTTGGGGCCACATTGTGTTGTTGCCCACAACAGCAACAAAGTTAGTGCAATACTCATCGCTAGGTTGATGATGATGGGCCGAAGGACACGCATAAACATCCGGCATCCGGTTTAACAGTTTGATATTGTTCGGCCCATTCCAAGGCTCGTCAAAATCATACTGGTCGTAAAGAGCTTGCTCACCCAGAGACGGTAACAGCAACACTCGCCAACTATGCATCGGATTGCCCTTTTCATCAGCAATATAGGCAGGCGGATAAGTACCGTTTCTGAGTTTGTAATTTTCAAAGATCATCCCAAGTTTCCCCTGGTTGAAAGAACACCAAACTTCAGGAGGATGACCCCTCATAGGCACAAACACCGATGTTAAAAAACAAGTGAACACAAAATACGCAAAGAGCGAGAAAAAGAAGACCGTTAATCTTTTTTGACTTCGATAAACGGGCACCCAAAATAGCAAGCCAAGCAGCCCTGGGGCGATCCCCCAAGCTCCCCAGCTACCATACAAGGCCATCGAACTTGCCAACACCGCCGTGATGTACATCAGGTGTAATATCTTAAACTGTGTTGGTTGCTCTTCGTTCGGTTGGTTCATGCGTGCTCCGGATCAGGTTTGCTTTGATCAGAAGGGGCGGGGATGGCCCAGAGCTTGATTAAAATTCGCGGCAATGGGAATAGTGCAAGGATCAGGAAGAGACTGAGTCGGAGACAGTTGCCGATCTTGAGTGGGCCTCGGCTGTTTGTGCTGCCCTCTGAGGTTCTACTGTTCCAGGTAACGCCATCGTCAATATCTATCAGCGATGCCCACACGTTTTGATCAACGCCATATCCAACTTCGTAAGTGCTTAGTTGCGGCGTCAGCACATGTCGCGTTCCAAGGAGATTGTAGAAGAAGCCCTCCTGCTTGTGGCCACGAAAGCTATCAGGGTCCGTTGCCGGTAAGAGCTCTATTGCCTGATCATACGAGAGATCCCTCGGTTGAAGCCAAGGGATATTAGGTTCGTCACACTCGACTAGCAGCAATGACATCGTATCTTTGATCTCAGACTTCTTTCTTCCCGTGGCACCTGGCCAAGCTGTTTTTTGTCCGACGACTGCCAGATAACTTGTGCAGAACTCCTGTCTCTGCTGGTGAAAATGCTCTGTGTCAGGGCAGGCATACACTCTCGGTGTTTTGTCTAACAGTTGGATGTTATTCGGACCGTTCCACGGTTCACTGAAGTCGTACTGGTCATAGAGAGTCTGCTCATCAAGAAAAGGCAGAATCAACACCCGCCAACTATGTAGCGGCTTTCCGTTGGCATCAGCAAGATAAGCAGGCGGATATGCCCCATGCTTACGATGGTAATTTTCAAGAGCCAAGCCAATACGTGTAATATGAAACTGGCAATACGAAGTTGATCCTCGTGGTACGCTTTGTCTTGCAGGAAGAAACAAGCCAAGCATTATTATGAGAATTGCTATCACAACGAAACACTCTGCAAGACTCCAAGAGAACAGCTTTCTTCCCCAGAAAGCACAAACGCCAAGTCCAACAACGAACCCAATCGCCCCAAAAGTTGCCATCGAACTAGCAAGCATCGTAATCAGATACATCAAATGCACAATACGATACTGTGTTGGTTTGTCTTCGTTCATTTACGCTCCAGGTTTCGGCTTGATCCAGACCCAAGGGACTGGAAACGCGATCAACAGAACTGAAAATGCTAATCGAATATAGTTCCCGATCTTTAGGCGACTTCGTTTTTCTTGCGAGGGCCAGGTATCCCGTTCGCTCCAAAGCAACAGGTCGGCCTTTCCTAGCATGGCTTCTAAAATTTGGGGCTCAACTTCATAGGGCACAAAACAGGAACGACCATCTGCTAGAAGTGCGTGATGGCCACGGGAATAGTAAGATAGATAACTCTCTCGGACATGACCATTCATCTTAGTCGTGTCTGTCGAAGCAAATGTCATCAATGCTTTCTCATAAGAAATATCCTTCGGCTCAAGCCAGGGCGTACATGATTCGTTGATTTCCACGAGCATTAATGTTGCCTCTGTGCCATCGGTGATCTCGGCAAAGCTGGTTGAAGCAGCACCAGGCCAAACTGTTTTAGGGCCAAGCACGGCCACATAACTTGAGCAACCTTGATGATGTGAATGCGAAGTTGGGCAAGCGTAGACTTCCGGCATTTGGTCTAACAGTTGGATGTTGTTCGGCCCATCCCAAGGTTCATTGAAGTTGTATTGTTTGTACAGAGCCTGTTCGTTCATAAACGGCAGCAGCAATACCCGCCAACTGTGCATCGGTTTCCCGCTGTCATCGGCAAGGTAAGCTGGCGGAAAGGAGCCATGGCTTGCATGATAGTTGTGCAAAGCTTTGCCGATTTGCTCTAAATTGCGAGAACACTTATAGTCAATCCAATGCCGTCTACTTCCTGAATGTACGGGAATTAACATCATGATTAGCGCGGAGAGAACAAAATAGACAATACAGTATTCAAAGAAAGTTCTAGGCCGATTCTTACTCAAAAAGACTCGGGTCCAAAAGATACCGATAACCAATCCGATCAACGTGCCACCAATTCCCAAAGTCGCAGAAGAGGCCGCAATCAAGGTGAAGATATACAGAATATATACCAAGCGATACTGCGTTGGTCGCACCGGTTCTACTTCAGTAGCAGCGGCAGTTTCTGGCGATTGGTTCATGCACTTTCCTGATCAATTTCATTTGGGTTCGAGTCCACGACTGTTGACACCGGTTTTCGCCAAACCCAGGGTAACGGCAATAGTACTACGATAAGCACAAAGAACAAAAAACGCACGCAATTGGCAATTTTCAGGCGGCTGGTGTTTGTCTCGTCTAAGTCATAACGCCGGGGGTAGTCGTCTCCATTAGGAATCACCCCATCTGATTTTCCTAAAAGCTTCTCCCAGGCAGTACGTTCAATTCCATGAAGCATATACTCTATGCTTCCATCGGTTTTTAGCACATTTCTTCCGATAGAATATTGATAGAAAAACTCGGGGCACTGGTGCCCATCCAGTTTTTCATGTTCCAGCGAACAAAGTTGAGCCAATGCCGTGTCGTAGTTCAAGTCAGTTGGTGCTAACCACGGAATGCAGGCTTCGTTACTCTCGATGAGTAGAATCGTATTCGACGTTCCATCGGTGAATTCAGGAAGAGAACTTCCCGTTTCCTCTGGCCATGCCGTCTTTGGGCCAACCACTGCAACGTAGCTAGTGCAAGATCCAAGGCGATGAAAGTGGTGGTCTGAAGAAACACACTCGAAGACTTTGGGCATTTGATTTAATAATTTACTGTTATTGGGCCCATTCCACGGTTCGTTGAAATCATACTGCTTATAAAGAGCTTCTTGTTCAAGGAACGGAAGAATCAACACCCGCCAGCTGTGCATCGGTTTGCCGTTGGCATCTGTAATGTAGGCCGGTGGAAATGATCCGTAAGTGTCGTGGTAGTTGTGTAACCCGAAACCAAGCTGTTTCATATTGTGTGAACAAGCCAGCCATCGCGCCGGTTGGCGACCACCTTGTAATGCAGGTAAGATCATTCCAATCAAGAAGAACAGCATAAAGATGGAGGCAATGAATCCAGGCCCTAACCGCGTTCGGCTAATAAAAACCCCACCCCATAAGCAGCTAAAAAGAGTGCCGACAAACAACCCGAGTTCAGTTCCAAACGTGGCCATCGAAATACTCAGCACTGCAATGATGTACATCAATTGGACAATGCGAAACTGAATCGGTTGATTGTTTTCGTCAGTCGGCTGATTCATACGTTTTCCATATCCGAAGCAGGTGAATTCTGTTCCTCTGGCTCTTCTGCCCTTTTTGAAAACGGCAAAACCCAGCGACAGTAAAACGGAAGTAGCATTACCACAATGAAAATCGTAAGTCGAAAGCAGTTGCCGAGCTTCCAGCGTTTTTTTGATGCGGACCAATTCCTTCGATCACCCATGAATCCGGGAACGCCATTATCAATCTGAATCAATTTTGCTAAATTCGTCTGAGACATTCTGTACGGGATAAAATGCACGCTATGGTAGGCTGTTACATAGTTGCGTCCTTGAGCTTGGTCGTAGAAATAGTTTTCTACATGATGCCCTTCAAAAGTTTGGGGAGTCGCTCCTGACAACACATTCATCGCTTCAGCATATTGAAGATCTCTTGGCTCTAGCCAGGGTACATGTGCTTCTTCACATTCTACGAGAAGGAGGGTTTTGTCTTTATCATCAACGAACTCCGATAAGCTTCTCCCAGTTGCCCCTGGGCTCGCTGTATTTTGCCCAACAACTGCAACATAACTCGTACAGAAATTGTGCCCATGAAGGTGGAGTTCACTGGAAGGACACGTATAGCAATTAGGTATCTGATCTATAAGCTTGATATTGTTTGGCCCATCCCAAGGTTCATTGAAATCGTATTTCGCATAGAGTGCATCCTCATAAAGAAATGGAAGCAATAACACGCGCCAACTATGCTTCGGATTTCCACTGGCATCTGGAATAATAGCAGGTGGAAAAGTGCCGTAAGTATCATGATAGTTGAGCATGGCCACACCTAGTATTTTCATATTGCCGATGCATTCCATGCGACGTGCTGATTCTCTGGCCTCTCCCACAGGCATCAGGCAAAGCAAACCGCAGGTGCAAATTATCACCACACAAACATTCAGTGTAAAAGTTGGGCTGGTACGATGGAAGAAAGCAGCGCCCCAGACGAAGCTGAGCACTAGTGAGATGTAGACTCCAAAGATACCAAACGTGGCGATGGAGCTGCCGATCATTGCCATGAAATACATCAAATGCACCAGGCGAAACTGAAGCGGTTCGACTTCGTTCGGTTGATTCATGTAGGCTCCTGTTGTGGCTCTTCCGTCTGTTTTGAAAACGGCAAAACCCAACGGCAGTAGAACGGAAGTAGCATCACCACAATAAAGATCGCAAGTCGAAAGCAGTTGCCAAGCTTCCAGCGTTTGATCTGCAAAGCAGCCGGTGTGGCTCGGTTGATGTCGTCCCAAGCGACTCCATCATCGATGTTGATCATTTGTTCCCACGATTGTTGACCCACACCAAACCCTACGTGATACGCCGAAATTCGATCATGACCCAATACGTATCGATACCCGGGCGTGTCGTGGAAGGAACTATGAGATAGTTGTCCATCAAACATCTCATGATTATGGCCTTCGTAAGTATCGAGATCTGGGTTGGTGAATATCTTTAAGGCTTCTTCATACTGCAAGTCACGTGGTTCCAGCCAAGGAATGTTTGGCCCGTCACATTCTACTAACATCAACGCCTTATCATCCTTGATCTCCGATAACAGTCTCCCCGTTGCGCCGGGCCAAGCCGTATTCTTGCCGATGACCGCCACGTAACTTGTACAATTAAAATGCCCATGTTGATGATGCTTAGAGGTTGGGCATGCGTACATGTCCGGCATCTGGTCTAGCAGTTTGATGTTATTAGGACCATCCCAAGGTTCGTTGAAATCGTATTTTGCATAGAGTGTATTCTGCTCAAAAAAAGGCAGGAGCAAAACTCGCCAACTATGCATGGGCTTACCATTCTTGTCAGGAATATAAGCCGGAGGAAACGTGCCATACGTGTCTTCATAATTCATTAACGCCACACTGAGCTGATTTAGATGGCTCTGGCACACCGTTGTAACTGCTGCATTGCGGGCTTCTCCGATTGGGATCATGCATAGCAAGCAACAAGTGCAAATTATCACCAAGCAAACATTCAGCGTAAAACTGGGCCGGGTTCGTTTGAAGAAGGCGGTGACCCAGACGTAGCCGATTAGTATTGAGATGTAAACGCCAAAGATGCCAAACGTGGCAATCGAACTGCCGATCATGGCCATGAAATACATCAAATGCACCAGGCGAAACTGAAGCGGTTCCTTGGGGCCAGCAGGCTCATGGTGGGCCTCAGGCGTTCGTTCGTTCATTAGCTCAATCATTGCATCAGCCTGTTGATAAGATGTATTTGTCAATCAGGTAATACTCACCAGCAACTGTCGCGATACAGGCAGCGATAAATGAATAGACCATAAAAAGCTCAGGCACATCTTTTCTCCGAGAACCTTTTCCCAGCCACCTAAATCTCAAGAAGGTTAATAAAGTTACAAGCATTCCCTCCGTCGTATCAAACACGACCCATCCGATGAACAGATAAACGGGGATATTCAGAATGATCAAACTTGTAATTAAGACCATGCCATACTCTTTTTAAACGGAAAGGATTACCTCGATATGCGTAATAACCCTAGTGTAAGCCTTGGCATTCAAGATATCAAGCAAGTGGCGATTTTGTTTTCCTACGTGGCGTTGGATTAATCCAAACCCAGGGGAGTGGGAAGGCCATTAGGAAGAGAAAGAAGCCTAGCCGAATGCAGTTGCCGATTCGCAGGCGTTTCTTCATTCCAGGTTTCGCTTCCAGATCGTCATCGGTCCATGGGGTTTGATCATTCATCCCAATGAGTGCTGCCCAAGTGTTTTGGGTTGTGCCGAAGTCACAGAAACGGACCGAGCCATCGGCAAGCAAAAGATTGCGGCCACGAAGGTATTCATAGAAAAAGGTTTCAGACTGATGCCCTTCAAAAGTATCTATATCTGATGAAGTAAACACATTGATAGCTACGTCATATTCTACATCATCCGGCTTGAGCCAAGGGATTTGTTGCTCATCGCATTCTGTTAGCAGCAAAGTATTTCGCATGCCGTCGGTGATGTCAGCAAACTTGGTTGTAGTCTCCCCGTTCCAAATTGAATTTGGCCCAGTGATGGCAACATAGCTAGTACAGTTTCTGTGCCCACCGTGTTCGTGAATATAGCTGGGGCAAACATAAGCATAGGGCAGTCTTGTCGCTAACTTGCTATTGTTCGGCCCGTCCCAGGGTTCATCAAAATCGTATTGATTGTAGAGTGTTTGCTCTTCGATGAAAGGAAGGATCAATACCCGCCAACTATGCATCGGTTTACCGTTGGCATCGGCAATGTATGCAGGCGGCAATGTGCCGTAGGTATCGTGATAGTTATGCAAGGCAAGCCCTAATTGTTTTAAGTGGTTCGTACATTGCATTCTTCTCGCAGCCTCACGGGCTTGGCTTACCATCGGCAAACTACAAAAAATCAGGCAACAAAAAAGGAAGCTTGCCAAACATGCGTACAGAAACGCCTTGGGCCGGTTTTGGCTAAGAAAAACCGGCGTCCAAAAGATGCAAATCAATAAACCAGGCATCAACCCTAACGACCCAAACGTGCCCAGCGCACTGGCCAGCATGGCACTGATGTACATCAGGTGGACGATTTTAAATTGCGTTGGTTCCTCATATCCACTTTTCTCATGACGTGGCGTTGATGAACTCTCGGTCTTGATCTCAGTCATAGGCTTGCCTGTAGATAATTTATTTTTCGTACTGAGAATTCATCAGTCATAATCGCGAAACTAGTGCCGCGTCAATTTATGCTCGTTCAAAAATATTTGATAGAACTACAACTATTCTATTGCAGCACTATAGAGCGGTATACTATACTGTTTGATTGTGGGTGTTTGTAGGGATATTAAATTAGGGATCTGCTCGATGCATTTTAGGCATACTGTCATTTTATTGCTCTTGTGCTTCGCCCTGCCTATTTCTTCTAGCAAGCTTCATGCAAGACCTTGGACTGATTCAAATGGAAAAGTTCTAGATGCAAAGTTTGTTCGGATCGAGAATGGACAGGTGACACTAAGAACCACGAGTGGGAAAATCTATAATCTTTCGATTACAGAACTAAGTGAAGCGGATCAGAATTACATCAAAGAAAGCTTATCAACTAAGGGTATTCGACTCTGGACCGATAATACTGGCAAACAAATAACGGCTAGGTTCGTAAGGATTCGAGATACCACGATCTATCTAGAGAGTGGGGGTAAGACTCAAGGATTAGAGTTCTCAAACTTCTGTCTGATCGATCAGAAATGGATTCGAGCCCGGGCAGTTGAACTGGGTGTAGCTCAGAATTTACCTGACTTAAACGATGAGGCTGAAGAATTCACGGAATCGACAAACGATGGCGTGATGAGTTCTAGTCGATCATGGATCGATAAATCTGGTCGTAAACTTGAAGGGCGTTTTGAGAGTATTCTTGAAAATGGAAATGTTCTTATTACTAGTTCTAGCTCAACAGTTGTAATTCATGTTTCCAGATTATCAGAAGATGATCATGACTATTTGAGGAATCTTCTAAAAAATCATCCGCTTGCTTACTTAATACCGACGAAAGCCATCCATTTAAATAATTCGCCTCCTAATAAACCCGTTTTGGTTAAAAACCAGGCGAACAGAAATAATTCAAATTCTAACAATGCAGCGAAAAAGTCGTCGTCTAATTCTTCCATGGAGTATCGAAGTCGCACTCTACCAGATTCTCCCTATACCGATGTTAGGACTAAAATTGCAAGAAGTAGGGAAGAGTTATCTCAATGGGTAGAGAAGCAAGATGAAGAGCGTCGAAAACAAAATGAGAAATTCGACAGGGAGATGAAAGAGGCGGAAGAGGCGGTAAATCTTAGAAGCAAAAAATATATGGAATCTCATAATAGAGACATAATGAAAGCAATATCAGGGCAGAAGTCTATGCTATGTCAGACCTGTAACGGCCCTCTCAGTTCCAAAAATCAAGCGAGTGGAGAATGTTCTCGATGCAAATCGCATAGCGAAGCGAGCGGCATTAAGCCCTTTGCAGATTTCGTTAGTAATTACAGTGGTGTCATTGTACTTATCTTGGTTGGGATTGTGAAATTAGTGCGGCCTTTTTTCTCTAATAATTAATGCCCTCATTCGACATTCCATAGTTCATCCAGCTTTGATGCAAAACGGTTGTAGCATGAACTGCTGGCAGTCGATTACGAGGGGCCGAGCGTTGAATTGCAAATCCTCAATTCGCCCAAAAATTATCAACCTAATTGAGTTTCTCAGTGAAGTGTGTGCCGTTTACGCTAATTTTTTATTCTCCTCAACAGAAAACTGGCAGAAAATCAGTTCGCGGTTGTTGCTTAGGCGGTACCAGTCAGGCTAGGCTAAAGGTATTCAATCATTGTCGACTCAATTGGGAGAGCATTCCGTGAACAAAGTTTGCATTGCCGCAGGTATCGTTGCCAGTCTACTTTTCGGTCAATTGGCCACAGCGGCAGACCGGCCGAACTTTTTGATCATCATGGCCGATGACTGTACACACAATGACTTGCCGCTGTACGGCGGACAGAATGCTAAGACGCCCAATATCGACAAACTGGCCACGCAAGGGCTCACGTTCAATCGGGCCTATTTAAGCGAAGCAATGTGCCAGCCATGCCGGGCCGAGTTATACACTGGCCAGTACCCTATGCGTAATGGTTGTGCTTGGAATCATTCGGCCAGTCGACCGAACACCACCAGCATGCCGCAACATTTAGAGGCCATCGGTTATCGGGTCGGCATCGCCGGCAAAGTGCATGTCAAACCAAAGAAAGCGTTTCCGTTTGAAAGCATCGGCGGCTTCGAGCCAAATTGCGTGCGCAACCCAACGAAAGATCACGACCTAACCGAAGTCTCACAATTCTTCACGCGAAACAGTGACGATCCCTTTGCGTTGGTGATTGCCTTGGTTGAACCGCATGTGCCTTGGGTGATGGGCGATGCTTCGCAGTACCCTAAGAAAAAGATTCAACTTCCGCCAAACATTGCCGACACCCCACGCACCCGCGAAGACTATGCCTCGTACTTGGCCGAGATCACCTATATGGATGGCCAAGTCGGCGAGATCTTGAAAGCCCTGGATGACAGCGGCAAAGCCAAGGACACGTTGGTGCTGTTCACTTCCGAACAAGGATCACAATTTCCTGGCTGCAAATGGACCAACTGGGACACCGGCGTTCACACCGCATTGATTGCACGTTGGCCAGGACAAATAGTGGAAGGCCAGCGGACAGACGCCATCGTGCAATACGCAGACGTAATGCCCACCTTGTTAGAACTCGCAGAAGGCAGACCCATCAATCAGCAGTACGATGGCACCAGCTTTGTGAATGTGCTGATTAACGATAAACCAACGCATCGCCAGTATGCGTATGGCGTGCATAACAACATCCCCGAAGGCCCCGCTTATCCAATTCGCACCGTGACTAACGGCAAATACCGCTACCTACGCAACTTGCTGCCCGATGAAATTTACATCGAAAAACATTTGATGGGCATGTCGGGCAACGCCACGCTCAACAACCCCTATTGGGCCACTTGGGTGCGTGAAGCTTGGGCCAACCCGAAGACCTACAACCTGGTGAAACGCTACATGCGTCGACCGGCGGAGCAGTTGTATCTCACTGCCGAAGATCCCTACGAAATGAAAAACTTGGCCAACGATCCAGCACACGCTGCGATAAAAGCCAAGCTGAGTGCCGAGCTAGATCGCTGGTTAAAATCGCAAGGTGATCCTGGGGCAGCTCAAGATACCAACGAAGCAATCCAAGCCGCCCGGCAAGGCAACCATTTGTACTTTCCACCGCTACAGCAGTAGAGTGTTAAGGTGTTCGCGGGTTGCTGAATCCACAATCATGCCTTTAATCGGGTACCCCAGTTTGCTCGCAAACTGGGTTGAGGAACTCAACAAGAGGGCTCACTTGACGGCATGCCTTGAACATAAAGTTTCCGTCACTCACCACGTAATTTTTTTGCGGT
>NVWB01000285.1 GCA_002733575.1 Blastopirellula sp.
CATTGGCGCTATCCAGTTGGTTGACCATCTGATGTGCGACGGACAATTGGCTGTTGAGATAGGCGATCTGAATGCTTGCCTGTGATTCCAGACTGTCGATCAGATCATTGGTAGTTTCCGTTTCCGCCAGCACCTGTTCGCTGGTGCGCTGATAGACTTCGGCGGCAAGCTGCAAATGCTCAATTGCGGTTTCAACGGCCATGACCTGGAGTGTCGCGCCGGTTACACCATCAACGATGTTCTGCGCCTGAACAATCTGGGCATCGAGGCGGTCCATATTGTCCGTGTGCGCGCGTTCGGCAGCACTAATCTGACTGGACAGCAAATCAACCTGCAACTCAGCGCTACTCAGTTGCCCCTCTGCCCCGTCTTTCAGTGTTTTGATCGCGGCACTGGTCTGCGAATAGGCGTGCTCAAACTCGGCCGCCGTCGAGAAATACCCGGCGCCACCACCTTTGACCGCATCCAGAGCCGTTTTCAGGCCATCCTCGCCATAGCTACCTGTGCGCGCGGCATTGCTCAGGAATGACCGACCCGACTGGAACCGCTGATAGCCAGAGGCGAAACTGTCCAGCGATCGGGCATCAAACGCGCTTACCAATGTTGAGAACACCGAACGGAAACTACTGGCCCGATCCTGCGCGCTCTGCATTGACGTGTTCAGGCGCTCAAGTGATGTCTGGTAGGCATTGGTCAGGCTGGTGCGCTTGGCATCCACAGAGGCGCGGAAAATCGCCATTGAGGCGTCCATTGTGCCCCGTGCTGCGTCGGCTGCGTCCTGATGTATCTGCAAGGCCCCGCGCATGGCGTTGACCTGTGCATCTGTTGCGGATTGGATGCTGCGGATCTCCGCATTGATCAGCCGTTCTACATCGGACAACGCGTCGTGCATTCCGGTGCGCAGGCGCTCCATTGCATTTGCAGCATCATCCATAGCCGATGCTGTATCAGCGGCGGATACCTCTGCGTCCTCAAGCGACCAGATCAATTCCTGCATTTCCCGGTTTACCGGGTACAGCAGCGCAAGTTCACGTTCACGCAAGGCAAGGGTCTCACCCTGCAAGGTCAGCAGCCGGGTTTCCAGTTGATACCCTTCATTTGCGATAGCAGTCGCCAGTGTTTCAGCAGCGATTGCGGCCTCATCCATTGAGGCTTGCAGCGATTCAATCCCGATCCGGGCAACGTCAGCAGCAGCAGCCTCGTCCTGATAGGCCCAGATTTTGAGCAACAACGCCTGATTGGTCGGGTCCAAGGCGGCAAGTTCACGTTCACGCAAAGCCGCCGTGTCACCAATTGCCTCAAGCCACCTGCCCTGCAATCCAAACGTCTCATCGGCCACCGCCTTGATCTGGGCGTTAAGATCAGCAGCGGCTTGCTCAATAGCCTGTACGCGCTTGGCCTCGACGTCTGCCGCATTCGCAGCGGCGACAGTGGCCAGTTGCGATGCATCAGCCTCATCCCTGAGTGCGTGAATGCGCAAGATCAAATCTTGGTTGCTCTGATCCACGGCAGCAATCTCAAGTTGGCGCAGGGCGTTGGTGTCACCCAGCAACTCAAGTATCTGGCGATCAAGACCGGCGCGCTCATTGGCAATTTCCGTGGCCTTCTGTGCCTGGGCTTCCATTGCATCGGTCAGCACATCGGCAGCAGCCGCAGCAGCATCAATTCCGGCAACCTCATCCTCACGCGCAAAGATCAGATCAAGCAAATGACGATTGCTCTCATTCAGCCCCGCCAACTCGCGGGCACGGATCGCGCTGGTGTCACCCATCAGCTTTTCATACCGCGATGTCAGGTTTTCGGCCTCAGAAGCGCGGGCCTTTTCAACTGCGGCTAACTCTTTCACCGCCGTTGCAGCGGCGCTGGATGCCTCGGCCTCATCCTCAAGACCGAATATCCGCTCCAAGATTGCCCGGTTGGCAACATCTATGCCGGCCAATTCCTGTTCGCGAACATAGATCGTATCGCCTTTCAGACGTGCCTCGCGCAGCAACAGGCTTGCCGCCTCCTGTGCGATGGCATTCAAACCGCTCAGTTCGTCAACAACATCAGCCACAACGTCCTCTGTGGTGACGAGGCTTTCCTGTAGGCTGAACATCTGGTCGATCAGGCCCGAAGTATTGATCAGAGCGGCAAATATATCCGCCTGCCCATCGACTGTGGCCGAGCCGCGCCCGAGCCAATCAGTCAGCGCCTTGAAGTTCTCCCGGCTGTCCATTGCGGTTCCGCGATTTTCGACAGTCAGCCCCGCCAAAGCGCGCGATACCCGGTCGGTAATGATTTCCAGCTTTTCGCCGTCTGAATAAAATGTGTCGACATAATTGCTGATGCCTTGCGCAAAGCTTTCCCAACCGCCCAAGGCATCCGCAAAGTCACGCGAGGCTTTGGCCCCGGCAACAGAGGTATCAAAGAGATTGAACCCAAGTTCGGCAAACGTGCCGTTGACCAGCTGCAGCGAACCCGACAGCGCAACCATCGTGTCCCTGAATGTCTCACCATTGCGAACAACGCCGCCAATCAGGCTCTCGTCAAACCAGCCAAGTGCCGCCGCCGCATAGGCTTCGGAGAAACCTTCCATTTCCGCAATAATGCGCGCCTGTGCCTGCTCGTCTGTCAGCCCCTTCAATGAGAAGGTGACTGTATGGCTGAACGATGCAAAGTCGGCCTCTGTCAGGCCCATCGTCTCGCCAAGGTCCACAAGCCCCGATTGGAGTTGACCAATAGCCGCGATGATAGGCCCGGTGAATTCAGGGTCCATGCCGCTGAACACGTCATAGGTTTTGTTGGACAAGCCCCAAAATTTCTTTTTGTTGATTGTCTCAAACCGATCAACGAAAGTTCCCATCGTATCCGCTGTGATCCGCAGGCCGTCATCAAGTTGCTTGGTTTTGGTTTTGAAAAAGCTGATCGCCGCTACGACTGCGGCAACAGGTAGGGCGATAGTGCCAACAGCCCCTGCGATAGATGTCAGAGAGCCGTGCGCAATAGCCGTCCCGATCTGCGCGCCAATTCCGGTGAACATGGTCCCTATGCCACCGCCCGCGCCAAACAACGCACTGGCAGAGTTCATGAAGCCCCCGGCCAACGCCCCGCCAACGCCCGTCAGGCTGCTTAGAATGCCGGTCGCGCCTGATACAGAGCCGCTTGTGGAAACCGTGCCTGCGGTTGCTCCGGTGCCTGTTAGACCTCCGGCCATTCCCAGAGAGACGATGATTTTGTTCTTGGCAGACAGGGCGATCATTTCCGACAGCATCCGCTTGAACGAATTCAGAACGCCATCAGTGAAACCTTCGAAATCATGCAGCCCACCGGCAACAAAATCACCAAATACCCCCGATACACTGTCGATTGCAGACGGCGGTGGGCCGGATAGCTTTTCGGTCATCTCCTTGGCCGCCGCCCCTGCGCCACCTAGGGAGTTAGTGACAGGATCAAGGGCATTGTCACCCAACTCTGTGAGCGCAGTCGCAAGGCCATCACTTGCGGAAACCCCGTTTTTGATTGCCTCGTTGGCTGCGTCCTGCTCAGTGCTCAACCGCTTCAGATAGCCTCGCGCCATGTCATAGCCGTCAAGTACGAGTGATTTGGTTTTTGACCGCAGCAGCGCAGAACTCGTTGCGGCTGCCTGAACTTTCGCATCGTAATTTGCCACCGAAAGAGATGCTGCGTCAGCCGCCGACCGCAAGCTTTCAGATATATCGCCAAACATTGGCAGAAAATCCGCGCCGTTCGCCATCACGTTGAGGAACGCCGACCATTTTGATGTCAGATAGCCCAGCATCTTAAAGAAGCCGGATTGAACCGTTTGCCAGACCGCCCCAAGTGCCGGACCGATTGCCGATGCAGATGTTGTGATGCCCTGCCAGACGCCTTTTGCGACGCCGCCAAGTAACCCCAAAGCGTTGCCCCAACTGCCGGTTTTATCGACTAATTCCAGAAACTTGTTCACGAGATAGCCCGCGCCAACGATTAACGCGCCAATGCCAGTGGTAATCAATGCACCTCTCAGAGCGACTAAGGATCGGGAAAACAGCTTAATCCCCGCACTCGCCCGTGCAGAGCTGATAGTCGTGGCTCCCAATGCAATTTCCAAAGCAATCGTCTGCGAAATTGCCGAGGAAATCGCGGTAACCGCCGTGACCCCAAGCGATATAGCGAATTTGCCCGCAAACATCGCAGCAGCTACAGCAGCCGTAGATGATATTAATCCGATATTGTCTCCGACAATCTCCAGCACTGGCACCAGACCGGATAGCAGGACAATCCCCACTCCGAGCGCCGCGTTTCGAAACTTGCCCGTTGCAGTAACCAGCCGCTGTTCCAGTTCAGCCGCCACCAACTCAAATGCAGCAGACGCAGCTCCTGCCTTCCCTTCCATCTCCTCAAGAATATTAGCCAACTGCCCCCCAGCCTCACCGGCAAACAGAAGTGCGCCTTTCATCGCTTCGGCGCTACCAAACAGTGTTCTCATAGCTTCTGCACCGCCACCTGACTTTTTAGATACGTCAGCAAGGAAAGCGGCCAGTCCCTTGGTCTCCAAGGCGGTCGCACTGAATTCGAGACCCAGCGATTTTGCTAATTTGGAGGCTTCTGCCGTTGGGCCGGATACTGCTGTAAGGATAGCGCCCAAGGACGTCACGGCTGACGAAGTTGTCATTGTGTTCAATGTCAGCGCCGCTGTCGCCGCTACTGTTTCGTCAAATGATAACCCCATTGCCTTAGCCAGAGGAATTACATTGCCAATTTGAGAAGACAACTCACTGATGTTCGTTACACCCTCCTGCATGCCAATAAATAGTGCATCGCTGACGGCAGAAGCGGTCATTACATCCCGTCCATAAGAATTCAGGACACCAGACAGAATTCCAACCGATGTAGTAATGTCTGACAGTCCGCCGATAGCGAGTTCATTCGCTGTGGTCATGATGGCAGAAGCATCCGCAACGCTCATCGCCCCTGCTGATAGAGCTTGGTAGTAGCCGCGAACTTGCCCTGCTGCCTCGCCACCATAGGTCCGGGCAAGTTTCCGACTCTCGCTTTCAAGCAGCGCCATCTGCTCAGCATTTCCGGCAATCAGAGTTGAAGTTTCAGCCAAAGCCGAATGAAAATCTCTAGCCTGCGAGATTGCATTTTGCGCTGCGCTCAGAGATACAAGCCCTGCCGCAAATGCACCAATCCCCCTGACTGCATTAGCCGCCGAGATACCAACAGCGTCCATCGCTACGGACGCCCGTATAATCTTTGGCGACGCAACACTTGCTGAGCGTCCCGCCCGAACGAAGCCAGCAGATGTCCCGTCGGTCGCTTTTTCAGCGCGACCACCAGCAGCGGTGACGTCTTCAAGGACTGCGACACCCGGCTTCAACTGCCTTGTGTCTGCGATCATTACGAGATGTGCGATATCTGGCATTGTTGGAATCCTTGCTGAAACGCAAATGACCCCGTAGCCTTGCGGCGACAGGGGTTAAGGGGCGTTGTGATGAGCTTTCTAAAGAACGTATTTGCGATTGCCGTTTTGGCTGGAATAATCGCTTGGTTCGTATTTGGCGGGTCAGGCCGTGAAGTCACTGCCGAAGAATTTGGCGATCAATGGCCCTTTACTGTGGACCGTGGCGTTGTCGATTGCGTCAAGGAGATGGCCTATACATTTGAGGCTGATGGCAAGGTCTATGCGCTAAACGGTTTTGCATCAGCATGGTTGGGTGCTGCTGACACTAAGGCGATAGCAAGGCTCAATCCCAAATATCCCGATCTCGATTTGTATATTGGTATCGGAGCCGTACAAAGCGCCGCCAAAGCGGAATGCTAAACCCAACCGCATCATGATCTGAACGTCAAATATGCTTCCAAGACACGCCGCGCCCAGACGTCAAGCTGTGTCTTAAAGCGTCTTTTCCAAGTTGTTAGGTTTGTTAGCCCGTGTGTTGCGGCTGAGATAGTTGCAACAAATGGTTTTTTATTTGGTCGGCGGGAAAAAGCCAGCCCTTTCATCCGGCGCAGCTGTTGGGCCAGAGAATATCTGCAGATTAAGCAATTTGGCGGCATCACCCTCCGGCTCCTTGTTGTCCAAGACGATGATCTGAACTTCATCTGATATTTTGGACAAGCTGTCCCAAAATAACGGCTCAATCGTCTGGTTTATCTCAGCATCTGCCTTTGCATCCTCCGGAGACGATGCCACGTTCCTCTGCTTCACAGTTGTTAAGGGAGAGTCTAGGATGACAAACTTCGGATGAGGTTTTTTATTGGCGTGACAATATTTTAGCAAACCAATTGCGAGTGCTGAATTCAGAACAGCCCGGAAACCTTTTCCATAAGACTTTCTGGCCTTGCCGTTAACCTTGATATCATAAGTTTTGTCGTCGAACTCGACCCGGACTTCTGGGGGCCAAGACCATTCCTGCAGAACGGCTTCAATGTCTCGACAAAGCGAATTAACAGCAACAGAGTCGATCGGAGCCCAAGTCTGTTTCTGGCCTGCTGATGGTAGTTTTTCGTCAAGCTCACCTTTCAGATTCCGGAGACGCGCTGCCTCTTCACGATCATACTGCCACGTTTGCAGGGTCAGACGACGTTGGACCAACTCATCGAGACTAGATTTCGCACGAACTCGGGTCGGAGCTAGCATTCCGTCCAACACTCGATCGATGCGAGAAACTTCTATCGCCGCCTTAGCGCTCTCATCCTCGCGCAGAATTTTTCTGTTGTTTAGGTCTTTCATCGCGGCCTGCAAGTCTCTCTGCAAACCTTGGATCTTGGCAGCTTCGGCCTTCGCTGATTGGTAAACTGCGTTAGCATCAGGAGCAGCCTCGACACCATCATGAGTATGTGAGGATGCATCTATGTCTTGGCCGCAAAGGGGGCAGACGCTATCCTGAAGGCCATCAAAGAAGTGCGACCCTTCTGCGATAAAATCTAGCCTTTGTAAATCAGAGGTATAGCGTTCGTTCAGCAGCCGATACCGCTCAAGCAACTCCTCGATCCCGATTATTTGCGATTCAGCTCGGCGTTGCAAAGAGAGTTGCTCGCGACGTTCATCTCTCAAACGGTTGCGCTGTTCTTCGTTCTCAGAAAGGAAACTAGATAAGCTTTCGATGGCGGCTTCAACTTTTTCGGTATTATCACTTTCATCCTCTTCCGATCCAATCTGCGCCAACCGACCTTCAACCGGTGCCAGCAAATCGTCAATCAAGCTGAGTTTTGCAGTGATTTCTGCCCGCACGATCTCCTGGTTCTCCTGTGCGATGATCTTGCTATCATCAGTGCCCGTTAGAACATAGGAGAACATGCGCTTATTGGCCGTCTGGCCAAAACCATCGCCTAAAATCGAGGACCTTTCACTAATAATCATCGCTTCGTCGAAAACAAAAATTGGCAAAAGCGTTCGGATGGAAAGGCGTTGTGTTTTACCTTTGTCGTTACTACGGAGACGAACCTCCTCAGGAATACCAAAGAACGGAAAGACTCGCGAGGTAATGTCGCGGGCCTTTGATCTACCCTGTCGCTTCCATGCCAATACCTCGACATTCGCATTGGAAATGTCATCTGCGCCATCACCGTTCGTCTCACCAACTGCGATGTCGTCCTCTGGTTTTACCAGAACGTCCTCTATCGGGACGCCATAAGCCCGAATATCGCCGCCTGTCAGATGTCTAGCGAGTGTGAGCGTCTCTTGTTCGGCGTTTACGAGTTCGAGCCAGACAATCTCGTAGCCGGCAGCTTCGGCGAAGACTTTTGTCATCTCCTCCGCACCAAACACATAGTCAACGCATCGGAGAAGATAACTCTTACCGGTGTCGGAGTCGCCGGAAACCACATTCGTACCGGGCTGAAACCTGATCGAAGCGTCAGTTTTGCCTTTGCCAGTAAGCCGTATTTCGGAAATGTACGCCATCAGAGCTCAAGCTCCTGCAGCGCTGATATACGGTCAAACTCAGCGCCCCACTGTCCTACTTTTACCGTCATAAAGGTTTGCAAATCCTCATCAGTTGCCGCGCCAAATTCATCGGAAAGCCAACGCGCAGTGACGCGCCAAGATGCCGATAAAATCGCTAAGTAAGCATTCCCAGGCTGTTAGCATTATTCTCTCCTTTTCACCCCCGAAGGCTAATCCGCCTTCCCAAGTTACAATTGTGTAAGCTATCAGTTGACAAATGTAAGCGAATAGCTTACGTTCTTTCATATGATCAAGTCGTTCGACAACAAGCAACTTCAATCCCTGTGGGAATCTGGCAAATCAAGAATAGATGCCAGAATGCACAAGAGAATACTGCGCCGCTTGGATCGGCTTGATGCAGCCACCACGCCCGAGGACATGAATCTTCCGGGCTTCAATTTTCACGCGCTTACCGGCTTCAACCCAACGCGCTATACGGCTCACGTTAATGGCCCGTGGTGCATAACGTTCCGCTTTGAGAACGGCGATGCAATCGTTGTTGACTATGAGCAGTACCATTGAGGAGAACCAGAATGATCCGTGACCCTAACCGCTGCCCCACTCACCCCGGCGAATTGCTCCGCGAAGATGTTGTCCCGGCCACGGGTATATCCAAGGCCGAGATTGCGCGCCTTCTGGGTATTTCCCGGCAGCACCTCTATGATGTGCTCAAAGAAGTGAAGCCCGTCACCCCGGCTGTTTCCGTGCGTCTAGCCAAGTTGTTTGGTGGCTCTGCCCTGTCTTGGGTCAGGATGCAGGGCGCGTATGATACGTGGCACGCTGAGCGGGAAGTCGATGTATCTGCGATCAGGCCACTTGCTGCTGCATAGACTTGGCAACGCCTTCACCAGTAGTACGCATGCGGCTTGTGGTTCCCCAAAGGCCAAGCGATATCATCTTGATCAGCACCCCCGACAACTTTCCGCGCCAGCGCCTTGTTTAACCGACGCTTGGGTCGATTATTGTAAATGATGTTGTGCCAGGACGGTGTCGCCTGCCACCACCTGTAGGGTACTCCATGTTTTTCCAGTTTTGCCATGCGTTCGCGTGATGGGCCGCACGACTTCACGCCGCGAGTGCGGGCGCGTTTGCGTTTGTAGTTGGCCATGTCGGCCTCCGTAGGTTGTTGTTACCTACATGGCTCGACCCTCCTTCATTTTGTTAAGCAAGCCGACTGAACTATCGCCTGCCCGCAGCCGTGTCAATTGCGGCTGCCAACAAGATACTGCGTGAGACACTTGGGCTTTAGTTCTGACTAACCCGCTATTCCTGACTCGCCGCCCGATTTCCGTTGAGAATTGGCTTTTGGGAGAAGTCTAATGACGGAGCGGGCAATACTTGCGATACTCAACCATCTTGAAGCTAAGCAAATGGCAACTGACTTCCTGCTAGAAGTTCTATTTGGCAGTTACTTGGCCAAATTGGACATTGAAGACCGGGACGAGCAGTTAGCAAAGATTTCTATGCTTGCCCGTGACCGAACCACATTTTCAAAGAACACCACGCCCGACCAAAAGGCGTGGCTAGAGGCTCTGAAGCCAGATTATGAAGATCATGTAGCGCGTCTGTGCCGGAGAATATCTGAGCGCGCTGACGACACAGATCAGGCGAACCTGTAACTTCAAGTTCCGCCGGCTTATTTCCAACTAACTTCATTCCCTCATTCCTTCCGATCCACAGGCGCAATTGAAAACGGATCGCGCCCCTCGTTCATGCCCCGCAGATATGCGGCGCTCATTCGCCTTAGCGCCTGCACCTCCCAAGGCTCTGATATTGCCCCGGTCAGCGATACATAGGCCGCGATATCAACCCATTCCAACGCCCCCAGCCCGCCCATCGGGTCAGACTTGACCGGCCCCGCCTCAAACAACGCGTCCGATAAATAACCCCCGGCCCGAACCTCCACAAAGGGAGGCATGATGCCCCCAGCGATATACTGTGCCGCGCGGGTTATTTGCGGTCGCTTATCGCCTTTGTGCTCAATCGCAACGCCAAGCCAACCGGCCTGATGGGCAGCTAAAATCAGGTGCCGGACGTTTTCCCCAAAAAACGCGCGCCGTCCTCTGCCGCGTCAATTACCTGCTTGGCAAATGGTTTGTTGGACAGATCGAACTTGGGGATCTGAACGTCATTGCCGTCCTTGTTCTTGACCGTATTCATGGCTGGCTGACCATCTTTGTCGGTCACGACTTCCAACACGGGGAATGTCATATCCAGAAAGGCCCGGATTTCATCGTCGGTTTTCACGTCCGCGCCGTCGTTGGTCATGTTTACGGGCGATATGATGTAGCGCATCGCTGAATCAATCAGGTTCTGGTGCAGGCGCTCCAGTGCCGCTTCGGTGTCTTCGCCATCATCAGCATCAGCGGCGGCTTTTTGCATCTCTGCAATGCGGCCCTGAACAGTATGAGAGGCAATGCCGCGCACATTAAAGCCGGGGGCATCTTTATCGTCACCCATCGGCTCACCGCTGTACGGATCGCACAGGCGCATGTAAATACCGTCTTCGGCGCGCTTACGCCCATTAAATTGAGAAAGTTCCATTTGGTTTCCTTTGTTGAGTGGTTCCGAAGGTTCCGTTGGGGCGAGCGCACTGGAACCAATGCACACCCGCCCCGCCCTGACGTCAGGGATTAGGCGGGCTCAGTGCCTTTGACAGTGAAGTCGTTCTGGCGGAAAGAGGCCGTGAAGCCCTCGTTAGATGACAAGCTGCCTTGGTTCGGCTGATAGCTGTGGGCGATGCCCTGAGCGTATTCGACCGGATCGCCAGTGACCGGTGCATTATCGGTGCCTGACCCAGTAACAATTTTGACGCTCAAAAGACCGCCTTGAGATTCAGCAACCGTTTTGAGATTGTCCTGCCCGGTATCGCTGGCAACTTCACGGAACGTCATGGATGTATCGACACCCTTGGCCGCGCCCTTTGCACCACTGGTAAAACCGCTTGTCAGGTCTTCTATATCTGTGATGCTGTGGGAAACGCCCAACTGCGGCAGTGTTTGCAAGCCGCCAACAAGCACCCACGTCAGGGTATCAAAGCCCGCTGTGTTGTTTGTCGCGGGCAATGCTGTGGCGATGTAGAGAAATTGCCCAATGTGAGTATCAGTTGTGCCAGTCATTTTACTGTGTCCTTTTCAAGTATAGAGACCCCGCTCGCGGGGCTGTTAGGTTGGATTTTCGGGGAACCCGCTTTGGCCTTCCGGCCTACCCGCGAGCGTTGGGTATCACTCTTCGACGCGCACCCAGCCTTTGGCCAGCCATGCACCGATGTCTTTTTGGTAAGGCGTGGCGATGTTGCCCGCCTTGTCTTTGATCGTCACTTTGACCTTTGCCTTGACCGGCTTTGGGTCGTTGCTCTGATCTGGTTTCTTGGTGGTCATGTCAGTTCCTTTCTTAGCTGGCGAGATAATCAATCTTGACGGGCAATCGCCAGTCTGGCCCATCCCGATAAGCTATGCCGATTTCAGCACCGGAGATTGTCACCGTTCCACCGCTTTCCCCGGCCAGTTTGAGGCCCCTTGGAAAGTGATCGGCAATATCGTCTGCGAGGTTTTCAGAAGGAAATGCGTGTTGGTCCAATTCGCTCACAATCGAAACCTGCATAAAACCAGTGTGGCGCGTTGTGCCCCCGCCCGTGAGCGTAGGGTCAACCCGCGAGCCGCGCACCATCGTCAACACCAGCCTTGGGCGCACCACAGCGCCGGAGTCCTTGTTCTCGTAAACGATAGGTGGCAGTCCCGCTTTGGCCTCCAGCCGCTCGCGCAATGCCTTTGAGATATCAGCCTCTTTCATCGGCGAACCTCATCAACATGTTTTTTCACAAATTCAGGGAATTTCTTCGCATTCGCGCCGACAAAATGCCGACCTGCCACATCATAGGTGCGGCCAAGGCTATCCGTGCCCGTAAATCCCTTTTCGATCCGCATGGCATGGGGCGCGGTCCATGCGAACCGCATCACGTCACCGATTTCTAAGCCTGCAAGGGCGACTGAATAACTGGCTTTTCCCTCAACACCGTCGCTGGTCAGACTGTTGATCAATTCTTTCTCAGCAACCGGGATTTTACCCTCTACAAAAGACATAGCCCCTTTGGAAATGGCGACTGTGGCGTCTGAGCGGCCTCAACAACGTCCTGAATGGATTCAACGGCCACATACAGCATGTTTTGCTTTGTCAGCGCCTCAATGTCCTTCAACTGCGCAAAAAATGACTTCATCAGCTAGCCCCTCGGAACACGAATTCGATAAAACGCAGTACAGCGGCAGCCGACGCTATGCTCGGCACCACCTGCAAAATCGTGCGGAAACCTCATACGAACCCCGCCGAAGTCGAATGTTTCACCAAGCTGGATCACCGTCCCACTCATGGCCACATGATCCGCACGTGGCTTTACCGACAAATTATGCTGCCAACGAACTGAAACGCTTTCGACTTTGCCGCTGTCGAGTATCTGGCGATAACCCTCGTCCCGACCCGTTGCCTGGGCTGTAAATGCCTCGCTTTTGGCGACGGTCTTGCCGCGGTACGCCAGCGCTTTGTTGCGATGGCCCTCCATGATCATATCGAGCCGTGCGCCTCTGATGGGCTTGCCTTCCGCTATCGCTCGCTTGATGCTGCTGTCAAAGCGCTTGTCGCGCTGTTTCAGCGTCAGATACCGTCTCATTCTCTTTGGATCGCCTGACAATAAGTCAGATCGGCCTCTAATGATGCTGTCCGTCTGAGGGCCTGTTAACCCGATGACACCGCCTACCCGGCTCCGGCCGATCTTGCGCCCAATCAGGTCGCGCGCCACCTTTGCAACACTCCTGTTTTCAGACAACCCGACAATAATTATCTTGCGCGCGGATTGGGTGGCATCCTCCATAATGTACGTGACCAAACTGGCCGCTTGAGACCGGGCTATTTCAACGGCGCGGGGATGCGCACCGTTAAAACCAAAGACTCCGGAAATCCCTGTAGGCAGATCGGCAACCGCCAAGTAACCACCAGCATTGAAAACGTTTCGAAGCGCCTCATCCAACGGGAACAACACGCCGCGCTCAATCCGCACCAACAAAATCGCACGCTCGAAATCCCCCGCCTCAAGGGCGGCAAGCAATACCGACTTGTCGACTGCATTTGCGGCTTTTTTCATGGCCTCGGCGAACGCCTTGCGAATGATTGGCTCATACTTGCGCAGAAGTGCGTTGATGCGCCGTTGCTGGGCAGAAAGACGGGCCATTCATTCCCCACGCGAAAAGGCCGCTCGAAAGCGGCTGTTGGTTCAAATTGTTGGTATTTCTTAGTTTTTTAGTGCTGCCTGCCACGCCATTCCGCAGACAAATGCCCAAAAGATTTTGCGATCCTGCTCGGCGAAGTAATCCGGGCCCATCCGAAACGCCAGAATAGCCTCTATAGGCCGATCAGCGTCAATGTGTTCCTGTACAAGCCACCGCTGGCTTGCCGCGTCCAGCGCGTCTATTTCGGCTTGAGTGGGCAGGTTA
>NVWB01000286.1 GCA_002733575.1 Blastopirellula sp.
GTATCATCAGGCGGCTGAGCAAAATTGCCGGTTGTGGTGTGATTCGCGGAATGGTTCGGCTGATGTGTTTGATCAGGCGGTGATTGATTTGGCCAAGAAGACTGGGCACCCGGAACTGGCCAACGTGCCGTGGTGTTTGTGGGGGCATTCTGGCGGTGGCTTTTGGGCCAGCTTGATGCAGATGAGCCATGCCAAAAAAATTGTCGCCATCTGGTTTCAATCTGGCACGGCCCATAGTCGTTGGGTTTCAGGCGAAATCGATGCCCCAGAAATTACGGACGCGGCGATGCAAATTCCGATGATGGCCAACCCCGGCTTCAAAGAACGAGGGCACGAGCGCCATAAAGTGGCGTACAACGGCTGTTATGAAATGGTGAAAGATTACAACAGACGTGGAGCCCCGATTGCGTTTGCACCTGATCCGTTGACGGGGCACGAAACGGGTGACTCACGTTATTTGTCGATTCCATTTTTTGATGCCTGCTTGGCCATGCGTTTGCCAGATAAAGCGGGTGATTCCAAGTTGAAGCCGGTGAACATGGGACAGGGCGATACGCGACAGCTATTAGAGAACTATATGGGCTTGGACCATCCTTCGTTTCATGAAAATAAACGCCGAATTGATTTAAATTGGTTCCCCAATAAAGAAATCGCGGTGATGTGGGACGAGTTTGTGAAGGTCGGTTCAGTGAGCGACACGACTCGCCCACCTGCTCCGTTTGATGTACAAGTGACCGGCAACAGGGTAACATGGACGGCCAGGGCCGACTTTGAAAGTGGCATTCAAGCGTTTGTGATTTTACGCGATGGCGAAGAGATTGGCCGCCTGCCAAGTGAATCAAAAAAACGCTGGGGCAGGCCGTTGTTCCAGAACATGTCTTTTCACGACACACCAGAGGCCCCGCTGCCGAAGATGCAGTTTATTGACAAACAGGCCACCGGAAAACACAATTACAGTGTAATGACAATCAACAGTGCCGGGTTGCAGTCAGAATAAGATTGATTGTTCAACCTGCAAATTATGAACCGTCCATTACGAAGTTTCAAAATATCCTGTTGATCATGTTAATCCTGTCAGATTTTTTTTAGACAGGATGCACAGGATTAACAAGATTAGATAAAGAGAAGTATTTGTCACGCAAAGACGCAAAGAAGGAAGAAACTGGGTAGCCGCGATAGCTCCGCTATCGGGGCGGCTTTACTGACAATTCTCAAATAAACAACACCAATTCACTTCATAGAGTAATTAAAATGACCAAGATCTTTACCGCAAGCTTCCTTGTATTGGCGATGTTCTGTAGTGCCGCTAGGGCTGCTGATAACCCGAACATTGTTTTTATTCTGGTAGACGACATGGGCTATGGTGACCCTGGTTGTTTTAATCCTGATTCCAAAATTGCGACGCCGAATATTGATGCGCTGGCGCATGAAGGTATGAAGTTTACCGATGCCCATGCACCGGGTGCATTGTGCCACATGTCGAGATACGGACTGTTGACGGGCCGGTTTCCGTTTCGTACGAATGTAAATCTCTGGCGTAAGCAGCCGCTGATTGATGCGGACCAAGTGACGATTGCTTCGCTGCTAAAATCGCAGGGCTATAGTACTGCCATGGTGGGGAAATGGCATTTGGGTTTCAAAGAAAACGGATACGAGAACCCATTGCCGGGCGGGCCTGCGGATCGTGGTTTTGATAGTTACTTTGGCATTCGAGCCTCGACCGATATTCCGCCCTACTTTTATATTCGCGGCAACGAAGCTGTTTCTCCGCCGACTGATACCATTGAAGACAACTTCAGCGAAGGTTGGTCAAAGATTCAAGGTGCGTTTTGGCGAAAAGGGGGAATTGCCCCTGATTTGAAATTGAAGGATGTGCTTCCCCGCTTTACCGATGAGGCAATCGGCGTCATTCAAAATCATGCGAAGTCAGGCACCGAAAAACCGCTGATGTTGTATCTGGCGTATCCGGCTCCGCACACGCCGTGGTTGCCATCGAAGAAGTTTCAAGGCAAAAGCAAAGTCAGCATGTATGGCGATTTTGTGATGATGGTCGACTCCATGATCGGCAAGGTCGTTTTGGCACTTGATGAAGCCGGCATGAAGGATGACACGCTGTTGATTTTTAGTGCCGATAATGGGCCAGTTTGGTATGACGCCGATGTGAAGAAATACGATCACTCTTCGGTCGGCGTACTTCGCGGGATGAAGGCCGATGCGTGGGAAGGTGGGCACCGCATGCCGTTTATCGTGCGTTGGCCGGGCAAAGTCAAAGCGGGTTCGGTTTCAAAACAAACCATTTGCTTTACCGACATGCTGGCCACCTTTGCCGCCGTGACTGGCACCGAATTACCTGAAGGTGCCGGGCCAGACAGCTTTAATGTACTGCCCGCCATGTTGGGCACCCAGTCTGAAGACGAACCACTGCGTGGGCCGTTGGTGATTGCTGCCGGCGGTGGGATCATGTCAATCCGCTCTGGCCCCTGGAAATTGATCACCGGGTTAGGATCAGGCGGGTTCACTAAACCCAACAAGATCAAACCGACCAAAGGTGGGCCGATTGGTCAGCTTTACAATTTGGAAAATGATCTGAGCGAGACGACTAACTTGTATTTGAAGCACCCTGAGATTGTGAAGCGGTTGTTGGCTGAGTTGGAGCAGGTTACCGGGGCGGAGATGAGCCGGGGGTTGTGATGAGTGTACTAAAAACTATTCAAAACTTAGATTGGTTCTCAGATGTCTCTAATGACTTGCCTTCAAAGTATAGTGATTTTCAACCAGTAATAGACTGGGATAATGCAATTGCATTGAGTGAGAGCCTAGTCTGGGAAAACATTGGGATAGAAGAAGGGAATAATATTACTCTGCATCTCAACTCTGTTTGCAAAGACGAGTTTCAAAAGTGGAACCAAGTGGTAAATAACGCAAAGGAAGAATTAGAAATCTCTTGGCAACGATTATCTAACTATGTAGAAGATAACAATTTACCTCAAGTCATTGTTGATTGTGCAAAATGGGATACGATAAATGCCGTTGCGGTGGAGTATTATTCAGTTTGGAAGCCTTCTCGCTATTACATTGATCTTCTTGAAATTTACCAGCTTGGTCATTTCCCCTGTGGTTGGTTAGGCGAGTGGCCATCAGGGAAAATGTGTGTTTATTGATTCGGGTAGCACTGTCATTGAATCTGACACCTGATGAAGTGAATTACACGGATATTTCTAGAACCTTGGATAAATTATTGGATAGGTCTCGCGAACTCTGTGACCTCTTGTTGACTTCGTCAACCCAGTTTGCGAGCAAACTGGGGTACCCGGTTTCTCTCAATTCCCCGAAAAAATCCTCATTATCCCCCATTTCCCTTGTAGACGCCGCCGGTGTCGGTAGATACATTGAGGTACATGGATATAGAAGAAATAAAAGAATTAGTCTTACGTCACGTCAATCAAACTAACTACCAACCTGTCAAAGCTAAGGTTATCGCCAAGAAAATCGGGATTGTTCCTGATGATATGAAGCTTCTAAAGCGGGCGATCAAGCGACTCATTCGCAATGACAAACTGGGCTATGGGTCAGGCCATCTGATTACCAAAGCGGCCGGTTCCGAAGAGGGATCGAAGCCGAAGGGTTCTAAGAAGAAGAAAAAGTCAGACGAAGTTACCGGTCGATTTCAACGCGCAGCCAAAGGCTTTGGTTTTGTTCGCCCACTGGGTACGCCCAAGAGTGATGAACGAACGAAGGACGTTTTTGTTCCTCAGAATCGCTCCAAAGATGCGGCTACCGGAGATTTGGTCACGATCAAACTCTATAAAGGGCGAGGGTTTGGCGGAAGAGAAGACCGGGTTTGTGGCGAGATCACTGAGATTGTTGAACGCCAAAGTCACAAGTTTGTCGGCACCTATTATGAATCACACGGCTATGCCATGGTGCAGGTCGATGGAAATGTGTTCACCAAACCGATTTCTGTTGGTGACTCTGGCGCGAAGAACGCCCAGCCGAAAGATAAAATTGTTGTTGAGATGGTCCGGTTCCCTTCGCACATTCACGAAGGCGAAGCGGTGATTGTTGAAGTCCTCGGCAAGCGTGGCGAACCGGGTGTTGATCTGTTGTCGATCATTCATGAGTTCAACTTGCCGGGTGAGTTCCCCGAAGATGCACTGGAAGTGACCCGACAACAGGCCGAAGCATTCGACGAAAGTATTGGCGAAGACCGTTTCGATTTGACAAAAACCACCGTGCTGACGATTGACCCGGCCACTGCCCGCGACTTTGACGACGCGATTAGTCTAGAGCGATTAAAGAATGGTCACTGGAAATTGGGCGTGCATATTGCTGATGTGGCCCACTTTGTGCCAGAAGGTTCGGCATTGGACATCGAAGCCAGAAACCGGGCCACCAGTGTCTACTTGCCAGACAAAGTCATTCCGATGTTGCCGGAAACGATCTCGAACAACTTGGCCAGTTTGCAGCCGAAAAAATTGCGCTATGCCAAAACCGCGTTCATAGAATATTCGCCAGATGGCTCGCGTGTACATACCGAAGTGGTCAAGTCGGCCATCAAGAGTAATCACCGATTTACTTATGAAGAGGTCGACGATTTCCTCGAAGACCGAGGCCCTTGGGAAGATAAGCTGGGTGCCGATGTTTTTCGCTTGTTAGGCGAAATGCACGAACTAGCGATGGTGTTACGCAAACGACGATTCAAACGTGGATCGATTGAATTGACGATGCCAGAAGTTCGCTTGGACCTCAATAAAGATGGCCAAGTGATTGGGGCTCATACGGAGAAAAGCACCGAGAGCCACCAGATTGTCGAAGAGTTTATGTTGGCCGCCAATGAAGCAGTGGCCGAAAAACTTCACGATCAGGGATTGTTCTTCCTGCGAAGAGCCCATGCCTCGCCTGACCCTCGGAAGCTACAAGGGCTGACCGAGTTCGTGAAAGAAGTGGGCATCGAATGCGACGACTTGGTGAGCCGGTTTGAGATCATCCGAGTGTTACAGCAAGTCAAAGGCCAACCAGAGCAAGCCGCGGTAAACTTCGCCACGCTACGAAGTATGCAGAAAGCCGTTTACAGCCCTGAAGAAGAAGGCCATTATGCACTGGCCAGCGATTGTTATTGTCACTTCACTTCGCCTATCCGGCGTTATCCTGATTTGACCATTCATCGCATGTACAATCAGTTGGCCGAAGGCAAGAAGCCGGTTCAAGATTTTGGGGCCGCTGTAGCCGAAGGCGAACATTGTAGCGAACGTGAACAACGGGCCGCCAAAGCCGAACGCGAACTGACCAAGATCAAGCTGTTAAATTATTTCAGCGAGCGTATCGGCGATGAGATGAAAGCCGTGATCACTGGGGTCGAAGGATTCGGGCTGTTCGTGCAAGGGCTCGATATTCCGGCCGATGGCTTGATACATATCGACTCACTGCAAGACGATTACTATCGCTACGATGCGGCCACGCACACGATGACTGGGCACAAATCGAATAATCGATTCCGCTTGGGCGATGTAATTAAAGTCGCGATTGCTCATGTCGATATAGATAAGCGTGAACTAGATTTCCGGTTCGTCGAGCGATTTCTTAATCCAGGCGAAGAACCACCCCGACGTGAACGCCGGGTGCATGTTGGCAGTGGGAAAGCAACTCCGCGAAAAGCTGGGCCTCGCAAAGCGGGAACCGGTTCTAAGGGTGGCAAAGGAACGAAGAAAAAGACATCGTCGAAGCATATCGGCACCGATACCAAGGGGAAGTCGAAAAGTGCTTCGGTTGAAACAACGAGGCCCGATATCGAGACTCCTGCGCCAATCAAGCGAAAGAAACGCAAACCTAGAAATTCAAAGCCTGAGGGTTTTGTGAATCCGAAGGGTCGCGGTTCTAAGAAAAGGTAGGCCCGTTTGCGTCCGACACATAAAAAAGGCGAGAGTTGCAATTTGCGACTCTCGCCTTTTCTTTTTGATGCTTGAACTATCAGCCGTAGGTTAGCTGATGTGTTCAGGACGCGATGGTCGGCTTAACAAGGCCGATGCCATTTTGTCGTTGATGAAATCTTCTTTCTTCGGATCCCATTTCAAGTCGTGACCCACCATCAGGTTGATATTGCACAAGTGACATGAGGTCATCGTGCGATGATGGGTGAAGACGTCTGAAATCGGTTGTTCGCCAGATTCGATACAGTCAAAGAAGTTGGCCATGTGGCTGGTTGGCTCTTTGCCGTTGTAGAGCTTGACCACGGCTGCGTCCAAATCTTTTTGCTCCGATTCGGTCATCGATTCGATGGGAGCACCGGTGATTTTGCCACGGTTCACAAAGATACGACCTTTGCTACCAGTGAATAAAATACCGTTACCAAAATCAACTTTGCCATCGTCTGATTTGTAATGATTGGTCACGTGCATGTTACTGCCGTTGCCGAACTTCAAATCAATTCCAAAGGTGACTGCGGCATTATAGCCATTAGGCAAAGTGGCTTTGCCGTTGAAGAAGTCAACAAAGTTGAATCCCTTAGGCACAACCGAACCCATCGTTCCGGTTCCGCTCACACTGACAGGGCCTGTGTGGCCTTGGCCGAGTGCCCATTGTGCGATGTCGATATGATGGGCACCCCAGTCGGTCATTTTTCCGCCAGAGTATTCTAGGAACCAGCGGAACATTTTCCGTCGTTCTTCCATGTAAGGAGCCACTGCGGCAGGGCCGAGCCATTTGTCCCAGTTGATTCCTTCTGGTACTGGAGTCTCTTTGAATGGTCCTTTATCAGGTGCGCCACCGATTGCGACAAAGGCATCGATGTTATCACCCAAGCGTCCGCTTTGAACCACAGCAACGGCCTTCAAGAACACACGCTTCATCTCGGTTCGTTGTTGCGTACCAACTTGGAAAATCTTCCCAGTTTCTTTAACGACCTTGGTAATTTGCTTGCCTTCGTCAACAGTCAACGTCAATGGTTTTTCGCAATAGACATGACAACCAGATTCCAACGCTTTGATCGCAATTGGCACATGCCAGTGATCAGGCGTTCCGATGGTCACCACATCAGGCTTCTCTTTGGCGAACAACTCGCGGTAGTCGGTATACATGTTGAGCTTGCCGCCCATTTTTTTGTTGAACTCTTCGTTGTGTGTATCTACGACATCACAAACGGCAATGGTTTGACCCAGCTGGGCAGCACTTCGGGCAATGGTGCCGCCACGGTTGAAGGTACCAAGACTTCCGCCAACACCAATCGATGCCACGGTTAGCTTACTGTTTTTATCAGCGGCCTTGGCTTGGCTGCTGGTAAAAATGTAAGGCGTGGCACTAGCGGCAGCAGCCACGGCTGCGGTTGTTTTCAAAAACTCACGTCGGGTATTCTTCACGGAATGACTCCTAAGAGAAAGGGTAGGGAAGGGGTGTATTGGGATTTCGTAATTTGGGTAGCCGCGTCATCGATTTTGGAGAACGCTTACCACTTAATTTCGCATGTTCAAAACGATGCCGGGGTCGACGTTAGTCGATTAGAGGCCAGAACGGTTTCCATTGTTTTCACTTTATGAACCGGAGTTCATTTAGGGCTATACTCAATTTGAATTCAATGAACTCTCGACCGCTGTAACCTCTGATCACCTAGCGGCGACACCGACGACGTTCCGAATACGTTTGATCTTGAAACACAGCCAACTCCGGAATCGACGGCGGTGCTACACGATACTAAAGGGTTCGACACAGTGAACTTAAAAATGCTCTAATAGTCCTTTATTATCCTCTGCCAGAAAGCCTCCGTCTATTAGAGAATTACCAAAGTGAGAAATTTATTTGGCGTTCTTCGCCTCAATTAGTGGAAGAATCTGGACTCTTACCGAAGAACAAAATCACAGCAAGCATGGCTGCAACTCCCAGCAAGTGCGAGAGATAGACGTTCATTCCGAGTCCTACCGGAATTGTGCCTAGTAGCATGGCCAGCAAGCCAACCACCAAAGCATACGGCATTTGAGTCCGCACATGGGCAATATGATCACACTGGGTCGACTGCGAGGAGAGAATCGTGGTATCAGAAATCGGGGAACAATGATCGCCAAAGATCGCCCCGGCCAACACGCTGCCCACCACTGCGGACAACAGTTGCGAATCGAGAGTTATCGCTAAACCTGCTCCGGTCATGAGTTCGACACTAGTTGCTATCGCCAGCGGCATGACCAGGGCCATGGTGCCCCAGCTTGTACCTGTCGAGAACGCAATGCCAGCCGACAACGCGAAGACCAGTGTCGGTAAGATCCAAACAGGAATATCTTTCAGAAAAGTTTCAGCCAAAAACTGTCCGGTTTCTAAATCTTTGGTTACTGAGGCCAATGCACCAGAGAACCAAAGAATCATCAAGCAAGGAACCATGGCTTTGGCCCCTTTGTAAATGCCCCAAACGGTTTGTTGCTCACTCAAGATACGTTGCGGAACGATCAACAACACGGCACTGCCGAACCCGGCAATGGCACCATAAAGCAACGCGGAATAGGACGCGGAGTTGCCAAAGATATTGAGCAGTGACAACTCTAACTCATCGGCAACCACTGTTTTATACCCGGTGTAATAAAGCCAACCAACAATCACAAATAGCGTGATAAAAACTGGTAGGACTGCATTGAACCAGCGAGCATTTAACACTTCGTCCGCTTGTTCTAATTCATCTTGCTTTTCATTCTTGTCAATGGCAGAAGCATCGCCCAAAAAAGCCTTCCGCTCCGCCTTGAGCATCGGGCCAAAATCTCTTCCGGTGATTGCAATTATTGCCACAAACACCAATGCCCACAGGGCGTAAAAACGATAGGGCATGCTATACATAAAGAGTTCTACCGCAGTCCAATCCTCTAACCCTGCGGCCTGCATTCCATCACTCACATAACCAATTTCGCCAGCGACCCAAGTCGAAACCAGTGCCAGCCCGGCGACTGGGGCTGCGGTGGAATCAATTAAATAGGCCAATTTTTCTCGCGATATCTTCAGACGATCAGTCAGCGGGCGCATGGTCCCGCCAAGTAGCAGCATATTGGCATAGTCGTCAAAGAAGATCGCCAGGCCCATGACCCAAGTGGCAATCTGACCTTTGATGCGAGTATTGGCCCAAGGAATAATCAGTTCAACTAGACCACGCATGCCGCCTGAGACCGTGATTAAACCGACCATCGCGCCCATGATCAGCGTGAACCCGAACACTTGCAATTTATCGGGATTCAATAGCGTAGGCTGAAGATAACTGACCCAACTATTCACCACAGAATCGAAAGGGATTTGATTTAAAGGAAAGTGATTGAAGCAGGCTATAATCACAGTGCCACAAAAGACTCCGATCAGCAGCGAGATCAGAATTCTTCGAGTCGCAATCGCCAGCACGATTGTCAAAAGTGGAGGCAATATCCTCCACCAATCTGCATCGATATTCCAAATCCAATCGAACATGGATTACTTTTCCTGACTAGGACTTGATTTATTCGGTTGCGGCAATTCAACGGTAACAATGGTACCAGTCGGTCGATTGTCTTGCAAATGAATCTCGCCGCCATGGGCCTTGATAATGGTCCAACATTTTGACAAACCAAAGCCGAGACCTCGTCCGGCTTCTCTTCCCGAGAAAAAGGGATCGAACACCTTGTGGCGTATTTCTTCTGGCACGCCAGGCCCGGTGTCGGAGACCGAGAGAGTCAATTTCTGATCTTGAAGTTCGGCTGAAACAGTGACCGTTCCACCTGACTTTAAGGCTTCCAATGCGTTTCGCAAAAGGGCTTGAAGTACGACCGATAATTGAACGCGGTCGGCATGTACGTTTAACGATTCGGAGCTTGGCTGAAACTCTATCGCGGTCTCTTGCAGTTGGGCCGATTCTTTGAACTGACCAATGACTTCGAGAATGATCTCATGTAAGTTGAACTCTTGCGGCACAATTTCAGGGGGCCGGGCGAACATCATCAAGTCGGCAATCATCTCATGGGCACGCATCGCTTGCACGTACATGACCGAGAGTTGGCGCCGGCGTTCAGGGTTGGTCTCATCGACCATTAAAGACTGAGCCCTGGTGGAGATGTTGGCCAAGGGATTATTGATTTCGTGGCTGGCGCCGTAGGCCATTTCTTTGAGAGACTGCAACTTGGCTTCATACAACCGCTCATCAAATAACTGCTTATTGACTTCAGCTTGCTGCACGCTTTCTACAGAATTTGCGGACCGTTTACTCAATAATTTGGGCAACACCTCAACCAGCGAAACAGGCTCATTGCCTATGCTCTCATACTCATCGCCCCGATCAGTTGCGGTTTTGGCGATACACTCACTGAGAACACTTAAACGATTGTCTAGCCATTCTGGAACGAACTGCCCGACATCTGCCCCGCAGTTTTTACAGAGAGAATAAACGAGCCCCAATAGATAGGCGTCTTCTGGTGTCAAAGGTTGATTAGAACGATAAGACGAAATCGGTTGAAGCTCTCGATACTTATTGGAAAGCAATCGCGCCAAACATCGGGCATCCACACATTCTTCAGTAGAAACAGGCAGGCGAGTGTCAAACTCTTTTAAACCAACAGAAATCAGTGTCAAGAGTTCTGCCCGATTGGCAGTAAACCAACTGGCAGCCGTTTTGATCGTACAAACATCAGTCGCCTCTTCAGCGGAAGCGTCATCTATTTCACTCGCGAGTTTTAGCGTCCAAAGCAGCAGGCGTGGATCGGCGATGAACGCAGATTCCAATAACTGCTCAGCCGCTTGCTGGTCTTCAACGCAAGACAAGCAAATCAAATAAGATGCGGTCTGTTCGCTTGGTGAAGTGTATTCCAGAGATAGACCGCCAGAGGTCGATCCTTGAAGCATCATTACCTCGATTGAATCTTCCTAGATTCTAGAAAAAAAGCGTATGCACAAAGCTTGTTAGCGATGTACATACGCACGATATTGTATTTCAATTGGACAGTTATCGAGAAGCTACAGATTCCATATCCAACATGGCACATGCACGATCAATCAAAGCTTCAACCGCAAATGGTTTTTGCATGAACTCGTTGGCACCGGCAACTTTTAGGTCTGCCACTTTGTCTTGTTCGATCATACCGGAGATGCACAAAATTTTGACATCTTCCATGGTTTTATCAGTTCTTACGCGTTGGCAAACTTCTTTACCATTGATATCTGGCAGCATCACATCAAGCACAACAATGTCTGGATGGAATTCTTTCACAAGCATACCAGCATCAAAACCATTGTTGGCAGATCGAATCTCAAACCGCGAATCACGGGCAAACGCATCGACCAATAGTTCTACTAGATCGGTATCATCATCCACGATGAGAACTTTTCGTTTACCACTCTCCAATGCGTCGGTGGGAATTCCATTCTCCCGCATAAAGCTGTAAAGCAAATCTCGAGGAATCCGGCGAAATCGACTGCCTGGCACGCGAAACCCTTTGAGTTGACCGGAGTCAAAACAACGAATAATCGTCTGCTGGCTGACTTTACAAATCTTGGCCGCTTCACCGGTTGTAAATACTGTTTTCATCTGAGCTAACCCTCTCCCTAGCTAATGGAAAACCGAAACATGGGTCTGTTTCAGCTTCTCCGTAATGAGCCAATATGCTTAAGCTCTTTGTCATCCTTGTGTAAACGAGTAATACCTCGCCTATTACTTAAAAGCCTGAAGAGTATGTAAATGTTACACCTCCTCAGAATTCGCACATCTGCACTGACCATCCGGTAATACCGAAACTACCGAGCTTGCCAGATGAGCGAATTATATCGAACCTGTACGCTACGTCAAGATTGATGTTTTTTTCGTAAGTTATTGCTTTGATACGATTTACGCAGAATGGCCATAATTTCGGGCGAACTTATTTTAAATAATCTTTGATCCCGATGGCACTTTGATCGATAGCCAATCACTGCCGCACTAGTGGACAATCGCAGAACGTAAAGCCTTTTATAATAACAGTTTATACTAATATCAAGAACTCAACTTCGACTCATTCTCCCCAGATAACCCAATTGTTATCTGTTCACAACAACAATTTAGAACTAGATCAATCGTCCAATTAATTCTCTGTTTGAGTTCTAGGGTGTGGTGCTTCGTAAGATAGAGAACACCAGAAGAAAGCAAAAAAACTCTCTTTACGCATTAAAAAGAAGCGGACCTGAACTGTCCGGCGCAAAAAGTAAGGTCATGGTGGCTCCGGTCCGTCGGACACCATGACCTCTATCCGAAACAAGACACCTCATGCGTCTTGTCCTCCCGGTATTTAACTTATTTCTATTTATCGCTCTCTCACTAACGATTTCTGAATTCAATTTAACAAGTTTCAATCGCTAGCAGGCCGGGTGCTTGCACTTAGTTTAACGGTCAAGAAACAAAATCAGGCAGGGTTCGTGAAAACCATGCCTGACTTTGCTTTTGATTCTTCGAGTCTACCACTACTCCCCAGAAGTGCTAGGTCGTTGAATCGCGTTCGATTTTGCTTGCCGTATTAGTTAGGCAGCAATGATTTGATCGAAGGAAAAACCAATCGTGCTTCTTTTGCTTCTACAGTAGGGACAGGGGGAAGAGGCGTTTTATCTTCTGCTTTTTCCATGACTGGTCCATCAAGGTCGATAATCTCTGTTGTGCTCTCGTAGCTATCGCCACATCCACACTCGTTGCTTCCGCCGCAAGCACTGTGAAATCCACCCTTGCATTTGTTCCAGAAGCCACGGATATGATGTTTCATGCCGCTAGGACAAGCTTCGCAACTACTGGCCTGACTGTATCGATGACCATTGCATCCGCATCTTGGGTACGAATCACAACAAGCTCCCGTAGCACAACCAGTATCGCAACCTGTTTGACAACCCGCTTTAGCAAACCAGTGATAACGCGAGTGTAACTTGGTACGACAACCATGTCCTTTAGACTGACTGCAATAGCCTTTCCACACATTGTCACAGCAACCGGTGTTTGCAGTTCTGCATCCACAACCTTGATGGGCCGAAGCTCCACAGGTTGAGCAACCAGCTCCGTTGTAACGACCGTGCAGACCTTGATGTCCACGATTTCCATGTCCGTGATACGAAACATTGTGCCCGGTTGATTCCATTGCACTGACATACTCAGGGCTCAAATGATATTTAGTGGAAGGGTATCCAATGCTGATGTGATCCCAAACTTTTGCTTCTACAGTGCCAGAGATAGTGGCTAAAGCTACAACTGCTGCAATCATGTAACGGTTCATAATAAGTTCCTCTATATGTTTGGGGAGAAAGTTGAGGCAGGTAATATATGCCTCTGGTAAGTCTTATTCGCTCTGGGAAAAGATGCCCTATAATTCGTGTTGGGCAAATGCAACGGTTGCTTTTTTGCATGATTTACAACAGGTGCCTCAA
>NVWB01000287.1 GCA_002733575.1 Blastopirellula sp.
CCTGTGATGATTATGGCCCATGGGTCTTCCGATGATGGTCGCTGCTGGACCAACTTGGCAAAGGAACTGACCGCAGACTACGATATCATTCTGCCTGATGCACGCGGCCATGGATTATCAGACTCAGGCACAAAAAACGACCCTGCTGATGCCCAGGCGGAAGATCTGGCAGCCTTGATCCGTAAACTAGAACTGACAAAACCAATTCTAATGGGACACTCAATGGGAAGTTCTTCGGTAGCTTGGTTGGCGGCCAAGTATCCAGAAATGCCTGGTGCAGTGATATTGGAAGACCCTCGATTGATACCTCGCCCGGTTGGTTCTACCCGAAATATATCCAGTACAGTGGCTCAAGAAAGACGTCGAGATCAAATCCTTGCGAAGAACAATACATCCTACGATGATCTTTTGGCCACCTGTTTAAAAAACAATCCACAATGGGGCAAGTCAGAATGTGAATACTGGGCACCATCCAAACGACTTCATCATCCGAACACCGCTTATCGAAAACTGGGAGATCGTCCTAGCGCGGCTGAGTTATTTTCAAAAATCACCGCTCCAACGTTGATTCTCAAAGCAGATGCCCAAGGCGAAACGCTGAAGAAAAATCAAGAAGTTGCAAAGATTCTAAAGGATGGAACTATCGTGCACATCGAAGGGGCCAAGCATAATGTTCGCCGTGATCAAAAAGAACGACTTCTTGCAGCACTGCGTGAATTTCTAGAGACTTTATAGCGCATTCCGAAAGCCGACTGTTGAAGATGTTCGTGCAACAGACTGCCTAATTTTAATCTGTTGCAAACCACTGAAATCAAGTAAAGTATGCGTGCAGAGAGGGATTTCTATTTCCCTGAGTCATTACAGTCGTTAGAAAGATATTAATGCGGTTATTTGAAGGAACAGCCTGGGACGTCCCGCCCAAGTGTGATCGATGCAGTGAGCTGGTAGCAGATTGCCAGTGTGGGCCTGAGCCAACTCCACGAATTCCCCCTGAAAAACAAACCGCAAATATTTCAGTTGAAAAACGAAAAAAAGGGAAGACGGTCACCGTCATCAAAGGCCTGCCAGCCGAAGGCAACGACTTGCCTGAACTGCTAACCCAGTTAAAATCAACCTGCGGGGCAGGCGGGGCAATCAAAGATGAATGCCTAGAGATTCAGGGCAAACATCTGGATAGGGTAGCCAAGCTACTGAAAGAGATCGGTTTTAAGGTGAAAAAATAATGACACTACTCGCTGAACTCTACCGAAGAGTGCTTGCTACAGATGCTAAAACCCTATAGATACCGTGTCGCCTTGTCATTCTGTTTCGAGCCGGTCATTGATTCTTGTGCGTCATAAGGATTCCTCAAGCAAACAAATAACGCAAAAGCGCCAAGAAAGTTTGAAGCAAAACCTCTTCGAGGCTTCGCGTGAGAATCTTTTTTTCGATAAGATAAACATGGTCAACAAGATGAAGTCTGAAACCCAATCCTCTGTTCTCTCTGTGCCTCTGTGTTAAAAACTTTTTTTCCTTCGTGCCTTTGTGTCTTCGTGTGAGACATCTTTTGAAGGAAGCTCGATCCGGCTTTTGATAACGACATCATAGTCGGATAGAAGATTGAAAGCGGTGGAGTTCACCGAGAAATCTCAAAACATTCACTGCTTCGGAATCTCGTTCAGCGTATAATACGCGTTCACGTGTACCAGTTTTTTGCCTTCGGTAGATAGCACACCGGTCAAGTCAAAGTCATGCACATGCCCTTGCACTAAACCTTCGACATAAATCCGGACGGAAAGCCCATCGGCGGCTACAACTGCTTTTGTCACCTTGGGAGTCGTGTGGTCAACTTCAGGACTGCCGTACGCTTGTCGGTACATATGCGTGTAGGTAGTCATGGAATAATTATCAGGATTTGCAGCGGTCTTCGGGTCAAAGGGTTGGGTAAATGTTAAGTTAAACCCTTTAGGCTGGGCATTGATTCTTTTGATTTCAAAGGGAGTAATGCCAGTCCAGTCTAATCGTTGAAGTGAGTAAGCTTTGGGCCCACGCACTGGCCAGCCACGGTTGGTGCCACCAGCTAACAAACCGCCTTGCGAGGTGAACTGGCAGTCTAATAGCCCCGTGCCAAATCCTTCGCGGAATGGATAACAGGCTCCTTGCCACACGCCGTTGACTTTTTCTGTCGTAGCACGCATGACTACGCCTAAGCTAAAGTCTCCGATGAAAATTTGATTTTCAAAAGGGCCAAACTTGCCACCGGTTTGGTCAACTCGGTAGCCAGAAATGGATCGCCCCATTTTTATGTAAGGAAAAACCACGGCATAAGGAACCAGCTCTTTTACGCGTTTGCGTTCAATTTCTAAACGAGAAGGAGAATTCGGTTCAACCGCAGGTTTGTCCATGCCAGGGACCAGATCGTACCAGTTAAAACTAACCGGATGTCCCATAAAACCGCCTGGCTGTAATACTTTGAGTGAACACGAACCATTCCAAGGGCCTTGGCTTTCGGCATAAAACATTACGCCATGTTCATTCGGGCCAATTCCGCAAGGGCTACGGATTCCGCTACATATTGGAATGGTTTTCCCTTCGGGCGTAATCTTCAAACACCACCCACGAAATGGAACATCCGAGGTATACGACTTTGATAAACACAAGGCAACCCAAATGTTGTTGTCTTTGTCTAGCTTGGAACCAAACGAAAATTCGTGGTAGTTGCGAAAGCCCCAGGTGTCGCTCAGGGTTTCAAATCGATCCGCTCGCCCATCTTGGTTTTGATCGGTAATGCGTGTCACTTCGGTCTGTTGCGTGACATAAAAGGCGTTGTCTTTATGCGAGATACCAAAGACTTCGTCTAACCCGGATGCATACAGTTTGAATTTCGGTTGCGGGTTTTTATCAAACGCGCCTGAGACAATATAGATATTGCCACGGCGTGTGCCTACGGCCAGTTGATTGTTGGGCAGCACTTCAAAACTGCCGATCTCTAACGGCATGTTCTCAGGAAGCGGTACATCCACCATTTTGTAATACTTCGATTCCTCTTCCGCAGTGCCCCAGTATTCACCGAGGGGCTCTGCCGAAAGACGCGAAGTGGTCACAAGACTCAATGCGAACAGTGTGAAGCAATATGTTTTATAAGAAGTCATATATATTATCTACCAAGAATACGAAATCACGAGTGTTGTTTTATCAGTGGTTAAATTCAGCGGAATAAGCAATTGCTTGCCGGCAGGTGAGTCTACGAGTTCAGCCCGGTGCCTGCCTGTTACTATAATGATCAATGACTCACCGACTGCAAATTTCTTGCTGTGTATTCTTGTAATACTCTGATGCTCAGCAACTCGAAATACGATTGCAGATTCATCATGCGGCGAAACCAATGTCAAAGTCCTTCTAAATCCAAACTCACTTTTAGTGTTTTCAAGGTCTTCAAAGTAATCTTCGACTTTGACGTCTTTATACTTGTACATAAACGTTGGCCGTTGGTTGTCGTCAAGATAATATCCTTTGAACCGATGATTGGGAGGTCGCCCCTCATCAACAATCCAAGGGGTTTTGGCGTCGTCCAATTCGGGCCCTTTGAGAAATTTAATGACATCCGTTCCCAAAGGGCGAACGGTGCCGGAACCTTGTCCACGCCACGCCCCCCCAGGATCAGCGAACTTGCCTTTCCAGATGTAGGCCAGCCGCATTTGCTCAGCATCATACGCAAGGTTCACTCCGCCCGCATAACCAACACTAATCCCACGCTTGCCGATTCCGTTGAAATTTCTTCGCAACATCACCGCTTCATCGGTTGCCAAAAGTTCTATCGATTCACGATGAACGCCACGCGGTGTTCCGCCCTGACGTCCATCGATCAGATATTGCCACATGGCTTCCAGTTGCTGTTCACGATCTCCATCTAAAACATCTTGTCGAATTGACTTGCCACCTGGCCAGAACGATGGCATCACGGTGTTCAAACTAAAGCGTTGAGGGTCACGCATATAGTGATAGAACCACTCTTTTTCTAGCCGCTCTCCCATTTCGGTTAAATCAACCGCTGGCATCGCATTGGGGGATTCAAATTTGTAAGTATGGCAAGCAATACAGTTTAAACCGGAACTACCCACCAGTTCGAGACCCGTTTTTCGCATCTCACGCTGGTCTTTGAACTTCGCATGTTCGACTGCCGGAAGTTTGTCTGCCTGATGAAACAGATCAACCATGTGGGCCACGTTTTGCTCACCATATTTCGGCATACGTGTTTTCATATAAGGCCGAATTGAACGCCCATTGACTAGCACATCTCGTAACCATTTTGCTTGCAGCTTGGCCCCTACGCCGGTTAATGCAGGCGGAATACGACCTTGCTCACCGAGATTAGGATTCTCGGTATGGAAGAAATTATCTCGTTCAGCAGAGATACCACCCAGTCCATCGCGTTGATGACAATTGACACAACGAAATTGTGTCATGGTTAGCTGAATCTTATCCTCGCCTGATAGCTGATCAGGCTTAGTGCCGATGGCTAATTTAATGGCCGACACTTGTTCTGACTTCAAGTTATAATTCGGAAAGGCTCCTTGAGACGCTGAAAGACAACCTTTGTTTAGATCTAATTGCGACATCGATTTGAACGTGATTGTCTCTGTCGTTTCATCTTGATGACAGGCATTACAGCCTAATTGTTTGTAAAGTAATTTACCCTGTGCTGCGAGACCTGAACCCACTACAAATACTGAAGAGTCGGGTCCGTCTGAAAAAGGCGGCAACTGTAACAGGTAGTTCGCCAAATCAATCGCTTCCCAGTGAGTCAGTTGCATATTCGGCATGCGTCCAGAGGGTCGTACGGCATGGGGTTCTTCGAGAAATTGAGCCAACCCTTCGATATTGTGCTTGAGATCAAGTCTACCAAGCGGCACCGATGACTCTGTTAAAGTTTTGTTGTCAGTAAGTTCCGTCCCTGCTGCATCACGGGGTGAATGACAGGCAACACAACCTATCGTGTGAAATAATGCATTGCCACGTTGGGCTGCTGGTGGATCAACCGCGGTGGTTTTGAACTGCTTGTCACTCAATATAATAAGATAATTCGCCAAGGCATTTGCTGTTTCTTCACGATTATCTTCTGGAATCTGATCCAACATATGGGGCATTGTGGTGCCAGGCTTAGCGTTACTGGGGTTGAGAATAAACTGTTTTAAGTATTCGGGATTCACATTCCCAGATGACCATGTGAGCTTGGGCCCTATCTTTGACGAAGTGATCGATCCCAGTGCTTCACTTGAATGACAATTGATGCAGCCCAAGTTTCCGATTAAATTGAGCCCTTGAATTTGCTCGCTAATTGTTACGCTATGATTGGGTTGGAACAATGAATGGGCCGGATGAGAAGTTCCTTTGCCGCTTCTAGCAATTTGCATCACGTATTTAGCTAGGTCCATGAATTCTTGGCGGCTCTTTAGTTGAAGAGTCAAGCCATCGGGCATGATTGATTTATTGCTGATCGAAACTACTTCGATTTCATTCTTGTCCAGCGTTATCAATCGCCCAACTTCAAGCGGATCTCGTAAGACCAGTTTTCCTGGTGTCTCTTCAGCGACTCTTCCTGTGAGAACTTTTCCCGCGTTGGTTAAAACATTGACCGATTCAAAACCTTTTTTAATCACTTTGGAAGGCGTAAGAATCGATTCCACGAGATAGGTATCAGTTAGTTCTTTTTCTGTCAGATTCAAATCTGGCCCAAGCGTATTCTTTCCACCAGAAATATGACATTTGCCACACTCGATATTCTTTTGGTGAAACAAAATAGCCCCACGCACCGCATTGCCACGTTCTTTTGCTTCTAATGCAAGGCTTTGAGGGTCTTCTTTGAGAAGTTGCTCTGTCAATGTCTGCGCAAAGGCAGACGACAAGCAGGAACTAATAATAATGGCTACTATGCAAGATAAGAAGTATTTATTCATCCGCGTTAACAATCTGTAACTCAAGATGGGAGTGATGAAAATGAGAACTCTATTATCACTATGGGAAAAGCGATTGTCTACCCTGTGAGGAAAATTAGGCTATCTAATCAATGTAGATAAATTCATTGGCGTTCAAAATCCCCAAGCATAAATCGGTCAAGGCGGTCGCTTTGTAATGGTCTTCGATGTCTCCATCGTTTAGTGGCAAAGCCAGTTGATTCGTATCACGGGCTTCGGCTTTCAGCCATTCGGTTTGGTCTGCCAGGAACTTATTCGCTCTAGCAGACTCCTCTTCGCTAGGATACCGTCCTAAAGCTTGCCGGAACACCAATTGAATTTGAAGATGTGTATCGTCTGGCGATTGACGCCAGATAAGCCCCGCCAAGGCTTGTGCAGTTTTCAGCGAATTGATGGAGTTCATCATTAACAGTGCTTGTGGCGCGGTCGTCGAACTATTTCTACGTGAACAACTGGCATTCGCATCAGGGCGATCAAAGGCATCAAACAGAGGGTAACGCATATTTCGTCGTGCAAAAATGTAGATACTCCGGCGATTATGGTCTTCGATATCAGAACTGGTTTTCCATTGGTTTTTCAGCAGTGTTGATGTTAATTCTTTTGGAAGCGGTGGCATCACACCTTTCCCGCCTCGCTTGTACGAGAGCGTTCCGCTAACCGCCAACATGGCATCCCGAATCACCTCGGCCTCTAATCTCTGGCGTGGAAATCGTGACAATAGTCTTGCATCGGGGTCTTCTTGAAGAGATTTCTTCCAAGCATCCAAGTTCGATCTTTCTGAATCGGCTTTGCTGTCTTGCATATATACGGCAGACATCACAATTTTCTTATGCAACGATTTCATCTTCCAGTTGCCGCTCACGAATTCAGTCGCCAACCAATCTAATAAATCAAGATGACTGGGCAGTTCGCCCATTACGCCAAAGTCACTCGGCGTATCGGATAACCCTGAGCCGAAGTGATGCTGCCAGATGCGATTGACCATCACTCTGGCCGTAAGTGGGTGATCAGGCCGGGTCAGCCAGTTCGCAAATTCAAATCTGCGGATATTGGCGTCCTCGGATTTCGGCTGTGTTTGCCCTGCATTCACAACACGTAGATAGCCTGATTCGATCTCCGGACCAGGTCGTTCCCAAGAGCCTCTAATCATCACGTGGCTTTTGCTAATTGGGGACTCTTCGGTTTTTAGTATGGCAACTGATTTGTTGCGTGTTACTGTTACCGCCGAATCAAAAAATGCACGAGTCCGGTAGAAGTCACCAATGCTGATCGTATCGTATTTGTGGTCATGGCATTGAGCACAACCCAGTTGTAGGCCCATGAAAACAGAGCCAATTGTAGAAGTCATTTCATTCAGCAGCACATGCTTTCGTTCATCCTGCGAATTAATATCGGGCATGTCGGCACCTGACAAGCCAAAAGCGGTTGCCGTGATCGCGTCTTTATCATTAGGAGCAATCACATCGCCCGCTAATTGCAAGCGAACAAACTCGTCGTAAGGCATGTCGTTGTTAAGAGCCTTGATGACCCAGTCTCGATACTTCCAGGCATTGGGGCGAACATGGTCGTGTTCGTATCCATCGGTTTCAGCAAACCGGGCCAAATCCAACCAGTGTTGTCCCCAGCGTTCGCCATACAAAGGACTGTTTAGCAGATAGTCGACCAAACGCTCATACGCATCAGGCCGGGTGTCGTTGACAAATTTGTCAATCGTTTTGATCGAAGGCGGAATTCCCACTAAATCAAAATGAAGACGTCGAACCAAGGTGGTCCGATTGGCTTGTGCTGCTGGCGTTAAGCCTTTCGCTTCTAACTTCGCCAAGATAAAGGCATCAATCGAAGTCTTGCCCCACTCGGCATCTTTTACTTCTGGCACTTCAGGACGAACTAACGGGCTAAATGACCAATGTTGCCGATCATAGTCAGTGATTGGTTCTTCAACAATCGATATTTCCGAATCTTCTTCTGCAAAGATGAGTGACGACATACAACAAGATACTAATAAACATAAAACCCCGAAGCTTACAGAATGAAAACTATTCAGGTGAATGGTTTTGATATTCATTATAGAATCCCTTCTACAATTTCAATGTCGGTCGGGCCAATCAGTCGTTCGTCTAGCCCATTGTGATAGTAGCTCAGACTCAACGGATCTAAGCCAAGAAGATGAAGTATCGTGGCATGAAAATTATTGACATGCACTTTGTTTTCGACGGCTCGCAGGCCAATGTCATCGGTGGCACCATACGCTCGACCTCCTTGAATGCCTGCGCCTGCCAGCCAAGCACTATAGCCCCAAGGGTTATGATCTCTGCCTTTACCTTTTTCGCTCATCGGCATTCTACCAAACTCGCCGCACCAGATGATCAGCGTGTCTTCAAACAGACCTGATCGTTTCAAGTCGGTCAACAGACCAGCAATCGGCTTATCGGTTTTGTTGCAGTACTCAGTATGGTTCTTCAGAACATCATCATGAGCGTCCCAGCCATTGGTGTTACCTGAATAGAGTTGTACAAACCGAACCCCGCGTTCCAACATTCTTCTCGCCAACAAGCATCGTTCTCCAAATTCTTTCGACTCTGGCTGATCGATCCCATACAGTTTTTTGGTCTCTGCCGTTTCTTGGGTTAGATCAACAATCTCAGGCGCCGCAGTCTGCATACGAAACGCTAATTCGTATGCCGAGATCCTGGCCGCTAATTTATCGTTTGAATCACGCTGTTTGAAGTGCGATTGATTCAGCGATTGAACAAAATCGAGCGTTGCCCGTTGTTGTAAGGGTCGAATCGATTCTGGTGGCTTTAAATTCAAGATCGGCGACTTGCCCGGTCGCATGGTCGTGCCTTGATACGTGGCAGGTAAGTATCCGCTGCCCCATGCTGCCGGACCACCTTTGAGCCCGCCTGCTGGATCAGGCATCACCACAAACGCAGGCATGTCCGCATTCTCGGAACCCAAACCATACGCGGCCCAACTGCCAACGCTAGGGTGACCCATCAAAACGCTGCCGGTGTTCATTTGATAGACCGATTGCGGATGATTCACGCTATCACCATGCATCGAACGAATCACACACAAGTCATCAGCCAGTTCGGCGGTGTGTGGTAAAAAATCACTGATTTCTAGCCCCGACTTGCCGCGCGGTCGAAACGGTTTGATCGCGCCCAAGAGTGGGTTCTGGGCCACTTTACGCCGGGTCATCACTTGGCCAAAACTTTCAGGCAGCGGCTTGCCAGCGTATTTATCGAGTTCAGGTTTCGGATCAAACAAATCAACATGGCTAGGCCCGCCGTGCATGAATAACCAAATCACACGTTTGGCACGCGGCTCAAAGTCAGTCGGTTTGGGGCCCAGTGGGTTCTGGTTGTCATCTGCATTGCATTTCTGGTCGCCAGCCAACAGTGAATTCAGTGCAAAGCACCCTAGGCCACCAACGGAAGCCTGGAGTAATTCTCGACGATTGATAGAGTGAGTCACGTTGGTTTCTCAATTCATGCAGACAGATAAGCTTGGAAAGATTTATAGGTAGGATGATTCATTCTACCATCTTTCCAAGAGAAACACCACTAACATTATTGTATTCACTAGGCCTGAAAAAAGTCAAAAGCCCGTGAAATCAGGCAAATCAGATCATGCCAGTAGATTAGACAATTCCAAATTCTAAGAATCAAGAATCTGTTGAAGCAGATGATCTTGCGTTATGATGCCAACAAATTCGTGTTGGTGATTAACAATTGCCACGGCATGTAGTCGATAGTCGCACATAATCTGTGCCGCATCTGCTAAGTGGTCTGTTGGGAGAAGCATCTTGCTTTCTCGCAGAACAGCAGCAACTTGTTGCTCCGAATCAATGTCCTCTTCAAAAAATGAATGCGCAATTCCTCGACATAGATAATGATTGATATCGCGTTTCGAAATCACACCCAATGGACAATTGCCTTGCATCACAACCGCATAGTCTGAACCTTCGGAAAGACAGTTAACCCTGGCAGTCTCAAGTGCCTGAGAAGCATCAACCAACACCGGAGTTCGATCTAAATACGATGCAATTATTTCGGTATCACCATTCTGATTGATCAGATAATAATCTCGAATATAGTCCGATGTGGTAACGATGGCCTGAAGTTGGTTATTCTGTACAACCGGCAACGAATTGATCCGCTTCTCTAACATCAGCTTAAGCGTACTCATCGGGCAAGCCGCTTGATCTACCGTAAGCACTTGATCAGACATAAAAGCACTAACAGGCTCTGTCAGGCTATGTTTTGAATCAACAGATAAACATGCCATTCCAGCCTTCACAACATCAGTATCAGAAACAATACCGATCACGTGGTTCTCTTGATCAACTACCGGCCAATGATGTATTCCAGAACTGTAAACTTGCTCCAACAAGCTCGACAAAGGCGTATCTTCATCGATGCTGATTGGATTGAAAGTCACAATCATGCGCAAGTCTTGCGTAAGTACACCCGTGGTTATCGTCATATCTGAAAGCTTGAATAATAGCGTGCATAATTAAAAAGACGCCAAAAGTCGTCTCTAGTATATACATCGCAGAATAAGCAAACCTGATTTAGTAAGACAAAAACGTACACTAGCGGGGGTTACCAGCTTTGGTGTTTGGCAGATATGACGATTATGACAAAAAAAGCGATCCAACCACATTCACCAAGCAACTTGCAACCTCAAGCAATCCACGGTCTTGAAATTCGGATGTAGAGTCCACTAACCACCTTGGACTGCATGCCATCTGACTACGGACTGGCAGCCGAAATGCTAGACAGGTGTCAAAACCCATCTAGTCCAAATCTAATCAAAAGCCAATCCGCCCTGACTATTTCCCTGACACTCTGTCACGGTTTCCATTCCATTTCTTAAAAGGCACACTATATGAAAACAATCTACCTAACCAGCATCGACCACACCTGTAAACGCTAAGCCATCATCAAACTATCACGCCCGCATCAACTAATTTAGATTGCCGCACCTGCCCGGTTCATCACCAAGCAAACCATGATTGCCGTAGTAGATTAGCATCACGCTTACCTCAACGCAGAGCCCCAATTATCACCGTATGTGCGTTGCTGGCTCACAAAGAAGTGATCGGAGCACTAAAAAATGCGATGGCTGAGAAGCTGAACTGTGCCACAGCGAGTTCAACAATCTGGTTCGATCCTAATGCTGAAGACTTGATGCAATGTCGAATAAGCGTTGGTTGTCGGGTTAGTAATGGTGCGTAAAGGTCAATGGAGTCGCATTGCCTTAGGATTCGCCATGGATTCAACAAATTTCCTTTTTCGTCGACTGAATTACGATGCGTCGTAAGTCTCTTTACAACAACAGGTTATAGTGGTCGTAAAAAATGTGGTTGACTCAAAGTGCTACAACGATATATTGGCCCTATGTCGTTGAGAATGATTCAGCCTACTGCAATATGTTGTGGTTGTTATTTCCAACGACACTAGATGCTGTTTTTTGTTTTAAATAATTCACAGTAACTTGTGGGCGGTAGATGCCGCTCGGTTTCGGAATTGATCGTTCACTGTCATTTCCGGTGCAAATTCAACCTTCGAAGTACGGAGGAAGGATGACAAGAGTCTAATTGTTCAGCTGAACATTTGGTCACGAAAGATATGTAATTGTTTTAGTTTAAAAACAATAAAATCTAAACTGACTTGGGACAAATCACTCCCATTCTTTTGCACTCTCCTTTTCACCATGAACAGTTCATGGATTTACTCGTTCTGAATTTTTAGTCAAACCGGTACGGAGTCATTTGTATCGGACAACCCATTTTTTTGCTTTTCTGAAGCGAACGCGAGGAAAATATGTCTAGAGATAACTCAGTTGGTGATATTCAATCCACTTCAACTTATAGCCGCAACGAGTTTATGCGGCGGGCAGCAATCAAAGAGGGTGCTTATCAAACATTCGTAAAGAATGGTCTGCCAGTTTTTAGGCTCGCTGGTCGCACGTTTATTTCTGGTCGTGCGTTTCAAGAGTGGGCTGAAAAGAATCGCCCTTTGATTGAATCGGTATCGACTTAATTCCTCTCTTCTCTCATCTTCCTTGAACGGATACACGGAACAATTAATATGGCAACACAAAAAATAAAAGATTCGATATGCGCCAAAGTAAAAGATGCAGCGGCAAACGCACCTAAGAAGTTGGCCAGTATGAAGCGGTGGGCAATCTGCATGCTTGATGAAAAAGTTCCATGGACTGTGCAGAATGGCAAACTAAAAAGAGGCGGACACACTCTAGAGGAGAACCTGCTCACGTTGTCTGATGCTGTTGATTGACTGTTTTGGCGAACTTGTGAATTGGGAAAAAGCAAAATTGTATAGTACGGTCTCAACTTGGGTGTGGTTTCGAACGCCTTGAAGCAAAACCAAAACGCATGAATCTTGACCGGTCCGTTCCAAGACCAACATCTAACTTGAGATCTAAATTCAACTGTTACAGGATGTTTGCACCGAAGGTCGTTGGGCTAGTACGCCAACGGCAAGCAACCACGCCGAAACCGTTCCCCCCACTCAATTCTCACCCCACACATAAAAACACTCACCGCCCAACGGTAGATAGATTCACAGGCTCTCAGAGCAAGTCTAAAGGCACATAAACAGCCCTAAAAGAAGAATCAGGACAAATAGGAAGGCTACGTCTAGTTATTCTTGCTATACGGATTGTGCCGTGGTAGGGTGACACGAAGTTCAAACGCATCAAGGAATTTTTCACCATTTTTTTCGATTCTGTTGTCGGAATTCTTCACATTTTTCCCTCACAGAATTCAAAAGGACCGCGATATGCCACTATTCAACCGGCTGAAACCTCTCGCTTCACGCAAATCCCGTCGATCCTCTAGAAGAAGAAAGCGATCAAAAACTCAAATCAGCCCAAAATCGATCAGATCTGCTTTCATCGAGACCTTAGAGGAGCGCGTGATGCTGGCGGACTGGTCGGGGGCAATCATTGTCGACACCGTCTGGACGAACGACGAAGTTCAGGTGCTAACCGGCGATGTGACCGTCGCAGCCGGCGTGACATTGACGATCAATCCTGGGACTGTGGTCAAGGCCCTTACGACCGCCACGGATCTGAAGGTGAACGGGACTTTACTTGCCGACGGAACGGCGGCGGCACCGATCATCTTCACCTCGCTCAAAGACGACTCGGCTGGCGGCGACACGAATAACGACGGGACCGTGACGACACCGGCGAAAGGGAACTGGGGTCATATTCTATTCAGCGTGAACAGCACCGGTAGCATCATGGACATACCGAGGTCCGTTATGCTGGGAGCATCGGAAACGCCATTGGGACCTCAGGACCGCTGACCCTCTCCAACA
>NVWB01000288.1 GCA_002733575.1 Blastopirellula sp.
CAGATGACGACGTCCTGAAAGGCAGACGGTTTTCAACACAATCGGATCTCTAGGATATCCCTGAACTTCTAATTGTGGGTTTGCACACGGGGAATCGATTGACGGAAGTTTGTCGTTTGCAGTAGTGAATCGCCATCCGCATAACGTAGCCAAGCTCTGATCGTATCATCCGAGATAAAGAAGTGCCGACCGACTTCTGCCTGATTTCAACCTCACATGGCCCTTAACTCCAATATAGCCCTTCGTTCTGTAGGGGGGTAATGGTGTCGGCATTGTGCATGGATACGTTTCATCCTGGCACCGAGAATCCTTAGTTCTTCTCGCAGTAAGGCCACTTCTGTCTCCAGTCGTTGGATATGGGCAGTGGAGGTAAGTCCTTTTCTTAGAAGATTTTCGCGGCCAGTCGGCATGCTCATACGGACAAGACCGATGACATTGAGTAAGAAATGGCGAATCGATTGAGACCCGTTCTTCGGCAGTGGTATTGATTCTTCACTGAGTCAGTCATGCATGGCAGTTCAAATTATACATTAGAATTGACCGACTGGAACGAATGCTTCAAGCTCTTCTTGATGGATAATTTCCACATCTTTGCGTAGATTGAGAATCGCTTTAAAATATCCGCCGAAGGTCACTGGGCTAGAACACCCGAACTTTCTCCTTTTGATTTTCCCTAAACTCAGACTATGAATTGTTCGATCGCACCCGTCTGATGCATCTTCTTGCGAGACATCTCCAGGTCGAGATCACCGTAATGCTCGATTGGGTTGCCGTAGGCGTTGAGCAGCGTGGTGTACCAGTTGCTCAATGTCTTATGACCTTCCGTGGCGTGGAAAGGCAGACGGATATATCGACCAGCGATATCTAGCTTCGAGTTGTCGCCGGTCATGATCACCATAGGTGCTTCGGTATCCGGCCCATGGTGCCCGGCACCGGTTTCAGGCATGTAGATGATTGTTGTATTGTCGAACATCGTGCCGTTGCCTTCGGGTACAGATTTGAGCTTCGTGACCATCTTCGCAACCTGGGCCATGTGACTGGCCTTAACAAGGTCTCTGAGTTCGATATTCTTGCTGTGCCCCAAACGGTGAAGGTCGACTCGACTCGTGTTACCAGGCAATGTTGTAATAGGCGTCGAAAGTTCGTCGATGGTGAAAGTCACGACGTTTGTCAACCCTGAGATCAACGCTGAAAGCAAGACATCGGTGAATGCTTCCTGCTTTTCCAAAAGACTAGCATTGGGGCCGCCACTGGCGTGTATCTTATCGATCACTGGAAGGCTTTGGGAGATCACGCCCGATAACGCCGCCACTTTTTCATTTCGATCTCGGATCGATTGGATGGAATCGACGTGATTACTGATCTTCATCCGTTCTTTACCGTCAAGATTCTTGAGCCTTCTGCCTTCCTGTTCATACAGGTGTTCCAGCAACACGTTGTCAGAATCGACGGCACTTGTATTCGTCACCGATTTGAAGAGTTCGTCATACGCGGTTTGTGGATCGGCGTAACAGTAATTTCGTTGATGCCGAGCCGGGGCAGAATAGCCTGGAACAATGCCCGATCTAAACGTGCTGTAATCGCCGGTCAAAGAAAGTTCAACATGATTGAAAGGAGAGGGGACAAGTTTAGAAAGTTCAAAATCGACGGTGGTTCTTTTGATACCGCTGATCACGTTTCGACCAGCTTTATAAGCTCCCATGCAACCAGAAAAGGAATAGTGACCGCCACCACTCACTGTCATGGATACGCCATGTAAGATCGTCATGTTGCTCTTGTGATCCTCTAAGGCTCTTAACCAGACCGGAAGCTCGTGCTGGTCGAGATCAGCTTCAAACGCTTCTTTATCCTTGTCTTTCTTCTTCTCCTCCTCTGAAAACGTGGGGAGCGAAAATGTCTGCGGCAAGTTACCGTTTGACTTTCTGATGAAAATAAAACGATGAGGATGCTCACTCAAACGTGGCGACGCAAGCAGGTGGTTAAACGAGGGCGATAGCGTTAGAGCGCCCGCTCCTAATGCAGATATTCCAAAGAAAGTTCTTCTGTCGATCGCCATGGTTATTTTCCTACTGATTTGCGGTAAATGAATGAGTCGGAGGTGAGCAGCGACACTATCACTGCATCAAAGCTGCCACCACTGTTGAGGTATGCCTGCTCCGCATCGATCATGGTTTTTGAATCGGACAACACTTCGTTACGCCCCATAAAGTAACGGAAGGCGTGACGAATGATGGACTGTCGTACCCGTGCAGACTTTGCGAGTCGTTCGGTTAGGTCAATCACATCGGCAACTTGGCCATCAAGCGTTTTGTCACCTGTGCCATCCAAATAACCCTTGGCGTTAACCGGCAGCGTTTTATAAACGGGCCTGCCGTCGATGTGGAGTCCGCGTTCGCGCGGCGCTTCCTCGATCAAGTTGTCGGGATGTTCAAGACGTTCCAGCGTGCGGTATCGGCCGAAATCGTCATAGATCTCAAACGCGACTCCCAGCGGGTTCATCTTTTTGTGGCAATCCCAGCAATAGGTTTCGCCGGTTTTTATATCGAGCCGCTGACGCAGTGTCTTATGATGATCCTCCGGGACCACCGCATCGACAGTGATCGGCACATCGGGAATCGTTCCTGCGAGCAGCTTTTCACGTACCCACTTGCCGCGACGTACCGGGTCGGTTTCCAAGTTAAGCGAGTGGGCGATCAGCCAAGCCGGGTGGGTGAGCATTCCTTTTCGATTTTTGATCTTCGCCGGCTGAGTCGTGGGATAGTCCCAGTTCGCGAAGTCGATACCGAAGAAACGGCCCACTTCCGGGCCTCGCATCTGCTGGCCCGTTCGAGTCGAAGCATCACTTTTATTCCAGTAAGCCATGCCAGTAGCGTCATACGGCGCGGCAGACTTTTGACCGTTTGCATACCGGAATGTGTAACTGGTCATCTGGCTTTTAAATGTCCTGACCCAGTTCTTTCGACGCTTGGCATTCGTTTCAAAGTCGGGGAACACTGTACCCATCATCTTCATTTCATTGATGAAGTCCCAATGTTTGTATAGCTCTTCTTCGGTGAATTCTTCCCAGTCATAAGCACGGAAGTAGTCGTATATCTTTCTGATTCGATCCGACGCTGCCTTCGTCTCTTCGTTGTTGCCCGAGTGGTAGACATAGAACTTTTCTGTCGTTAACAGCTCTTCAAAGACATTTCGATCCTTCTGCAGAATATGGTCCACCAGCATGTCGGCTTCATCGACTAGACGACCTTTAACCCCGTCATAGCGCGTCCCATTACTGAATCGCGCATCGTCCTTGAAAATAGTCATGGCCTTTGTGTAGCCAAAGAACTCTCTAAAGAACCGCAGTTTCCTGATCGGCGAATTCGTGATGCTCGAATTGAAGCCCGCCTTCTGGACCGTTTCGTCGATGATGTAATACTGGTCTCTCTTCTTAAGCATGAGAACAACTTCACGACGATAGTCTTCTCGTGTACCGAGCTTGCCGCTGTTGACCGCCGCGACCAATTCCTCGTCGGGACTGCTGTCTGTTAATGCGTATGAGAGCGCGTAGCTGGCATCTCGCGGAGACATCATTCGTCTGCCGTATTCATCAGCCGGACCCTGCCCAAATTCAAAGCGGTAATACACTTCCGAGCTTAGGATCATCGATTCAATCAACTTGGCAATTGCCGCCTGATGGTCTAGTTTTTTCATATAGGCGTTGAGCAACGCGACGTTCTCTTGTAACTCGTTCGCTGTCGGTTTGCGCTCATAGATTTTGACAAAGAGTTCATCCAACAGGTCAGCGACCTGTCCTTCATCAGCTTGTCCCGCCGCAACACGCTCGGCCTTGAACGATTGTTCCCAGTCGTTCACGCACTTCTCGATGATCTGACTGTAACGGTCTCCCTTTTTTCTGTGCTTCAAAATGGACGACGTGATGATGTCCATTTCCGAATCCGATAGAGGTTTATAGGGCTCTTGGCGTATGTTTCTCTTGCTGATGTCCTCGTAAATAAGCGCCATATCCCACTGCTTCATCAAGACTTTCATGAGAGTTACTCTCGCCTGAAGTCGCTTCTCATGGATTCCGAAGATAAACCACTGCTTCTCGCATTTCTCGATTATTTGCTCGAACGTGATGTCGTCTTGCTTATACTCACCGATACCGCGATAAACGGCCTGCAAATCTTCTCCGTACCTAGTTCGCAAAAGTTCTATGTTGGTTCTCTTTATCGGGTTGCCATCCCCATCCGTATCATAATCGGGTATCTGTTCAACTGTTATTCTGACAAACTCTGGCAACAGGGCATCGTTTTTCTCTTTGTAGATATCCTGAACGACTCGCTCGACATAGCTGTTTAAGAATTTTTCCCGCGAACGCAGAGTTTCCCGGTGATCCAGCTCCATCTTCATAATGCGGTACATGGCCGGATAATACGATTTCATCGCTTGCTCAGAAGACATATAGCTGGCGATCTTCTTGGAATTGGAGATCATCGTCAGCAAGTGCCCGCCCGTCAGCATGGTGTTGTCGTAATAACGCACCCCGATATTCGTAGGCAACAGGAAAGGGTTAGTGATGCTCTGCCTCAGAGTACCGCCGCCAAACCGCGTGCCCAGGTTGACGCCGTTATCACCGATGACAGACATCTGCTGGCCATCGATGGTTCGAACGGCCTTGTGATCAATCAAACGATTGATCTTGGCATTGAAGATAAATTCGCTGATCAACCAGCGTCGGTCTGCAGTGAATGCTTTCAGGTCTTTGTGCTGGCCAGAAAACAACTTGTCGTGATCAACGTAATTGCCGTAGTCGGGCAACCGCAGCTTGTCCTCCAGCTTAGACGCGTTGTGCCTGTTGAGTTCCGTCGATACCCATTCCGCCAGTCTCGCACGCTCCACCACAGTCAGTGGGTCTTCGTCCTTGGGCGGCATCAACTCAAAATAGAGTTGCTGTTGGACTCGGTTCAACAATTCAAGTCGTTCGTCCAGCTTCATTTTGGCCAGTCCATCCAGCCGCACATCGCTTTCGCTTTCATTGGTGTTATGGCAGTCGACGCACCGGTTGTCGATGACTGCCTGCAATGTCTTCGGTATCACAAGTGCGTCTGTAGCATGTGCCGTGTCGAGAGCGACTGCACCGGTAGCTAGCAATAGGGTGATTGCAATGATGGCTTTACTGAGTATCACTATTTCATTCCCCCCAGCATCTATGCAGCGGCCGAGGCACTCGCGTCGCCGAGATCCATTTGCAAGTTGTAGTTTCATACGTTTATCTTCTATTGGTAGAGAGTATTCACCGCGAATTAGAGGAACTGCTTGAGTTAGCAGTGTACAGATATTTAAAATACAGCCAACATCCTGCAACAGTTGGACTTAGATTTTAATTTACCATCCAAGAACTGCCTTAGTCATTATGACCGAGGCTGTACAGAAGATCAATTCCTCTCAAAATTTGACAGATAACACCAGCGATTGCGAACCGCGATACAGAAAACTATAGAACTGAAATTACACAGACCTAAACCGCAACTCGATCGTATCAATTTCAGTTGGAGGATCTTCCATCAAGGGAGCAAAATGCTCTCGCGAGCGATAAGTTCTTCTTAGCGGATAATTTCCACATCTTTAAGTGGATTGAGAATCACTTAAAATAACCACAGAAAGTCGTTGGGCTAGTACAGTGGGTATCACCTTTCTATAGTTCAACGAACTAACTTCAATGAAAGGTGTATTGTACAAACTGAATCAAATCGGCAAGATCCTGTGGCTTGAGTTCTTGTTCGAGCCCTTCCGGCATTAGTGATTTTGTGGACGCCCGGAGTTCTTCGATGTCGCGACGCAGAACGGTTTCGCGTTTTCCCTCGCTGGCAAGCAACGTGATGCTACTGCCGGTCTCGGTTTCCAGTATGCCGCTGACAATTCGACCGCCGTCAGTGATGATCGAGTAGCTCAGATATTTTGCCTCGACGGCTGCGCTGGGGTCAAGAATCGAATTCAGTAAGGCTTCTTTCGTTTTGTTCGTGACCGAAGCAAGTTGCGGACCCACTTCATGACCTTCGTCCTTGATTTTATGGCAATTGATACATTGCTTGCGGAATATGATCGCACCTCGCTTAGCATCACCCTCTAGTTGTAGCGAGGGTTGAAACTGGCGTAGAACTTCTGCCCGACTGGTAGATGCTTTCGCAGCCAACGCCTGTTGCCACTGCGGCGAGTTTTTGCTGACGGTAAGCAATCGCTGTTTGAGCGGGGCATCGATTTCACTTGCACGAATCGTACCTGCTTCAAGACGTTGTCGAAGCGATTCGGCCCACGGTTTGCGACTGGCGAGAACGTCGAGGATTTGACTGCGTAGCTTCGGGCTGTGCGGACCCCAACCTGCAAGCAACACTTCGGCAACTGCGGGCGAACTGCGTCGCGCCAGATGCGACACGACCGCCTGCTGAAGTACCACCGACGATTGAGGCACGAGCATGCTTTGCATCAATTTGAAGTCGTCTTCTAGACGAGATGCTTCGCGTCCCAGCAGTTGAATCGACATAGCGCGAACTTCTTCCTCGGCAACGTGGTTTTCAGCCGTAGTACGGGCGCGTCCGATGGTTTCGGTGATACGCTTGCCGGCGATTTCGGAGAGTTTGTTGACAGGCAAGTTGCGTTTGGCAAGACCATCGAGGATGCGTGCTAGAGAGTCAAACTGAACTATCTCCGAATATTTCCCCTGAAGAGAACAGATCAGTTCGATCACGCGACCGATGGCTTCAATTTCGCCCATGGCCACTGCCTGTCCCATGACTTCCAACATGATAGGCTCGCTGCCGCGTTCGCCGGTCTGGACAATGGCTGCCAGAATCGTCGACACGTTTTTCCGATTCAGTGAACTCATCACGGCGGCAGTCATATAGGGATCACCGCTGGCTCCCATCGCTAGTTTGGCGAGTGCGGCGCTGGCTGCCTGGTCGTCGTAGTATCCCAGAGTGGCGGCAAGTTCGAGACGAACTTTAGCGTCGGGATCGTCAGCCAACCTCGCCAGCTTGTTGGGATCGACCATGACGCCTGACGCGATTCGCACGGCATTTCGTCGCACTCCGGCGTGGCTGTCTGCCAGTGCCAACTCAAGTGTGCTGACCGGCAATGTGCCGAGCCCTTCAAGCGTCCAGATCGCGTGAAGTCGTGCCCGTGGTTGTTGACTTGTGCCGACCAACTCTTGTAGCGATTGGCTGATCTCATGATGATTACCTCTGACAAGCAGCCGCTGCGCCATGTCGCGCTGCCCGCCATTGGAACTTTCCAGCGCGGAGACGAGTTGTTTTGGCGATAGCTCGGCGAGTCGGGGAACTTTGCGTGCTGGCTGATCACTGTGGACAATTTTGTAAATCCGCCCGTGATTTTCGCCGGACCGGAACCAAGGGCGAAGTTCGTCTTGGCCGTTTTTAGGCAGCCACTCTGGATGTTCGATCATATAGCGATACATGTCAACAACCCACAAAGCCCCGTCGGGTCCTGTTCTAGCCATCACCGGGCGACACCAGCGATCTTCGCTCGCAAAGAAGTCGGTCTTCGCCTCGGCAGGATCGCGACGGAATCGAAAGCTGAGCCCATCGTCTGCGATGAGGTTGTGCTGAACCAAATTGTGGAACGGTTCGCAAGTAAACGCGTGCTGTTCGGCTGAGTGATCAAACAAAAAATCGTCGCGGTAGATCATTGCCGAGCAGGCAGAGGTGAACCGGCCTGACTGACTGAAACTGTGATATCGCTTCTGCAATGTGCTGGCCGGGTAGACTTTCGGGTTCGCCGGCGTGACGACCTGATGCTTCGGGTTGGGTGGAGCAAAGTGTGGATTACGCCGAATATGGTGATCGGCCAACACGTAGTGCCAGAGCGGGAGGCTGTTCTGTACGCCGAACCAGTTTCCCCAGTCGTCTCGGTTTCTGCCGTATTGAGATGGTCCGCTTTGCGGGTCGATGGAGCCGGTATCGGGACGAATGCGAAAGTCGCGGCTGCCGACCTGGTACTTCTTTCCGGTAAGGTGCGAGGTGATCTGGCTGTCTTTGCCGTAACCGCCGTGATGACTGCCGCTGGCACAATAGACCCAATTGTCGAGTCCCCAACGCAGACCGTTGACACGCAACTGCTGATTTCCTTCCAGGTACCCTGAATACAAAACGCGACGAACATCCGCCTTGCCGTCGCCCGAGCTATCTTCCAAATAGATGATCTCCGGCGCGGCCGTGACCAGGATTCCGTCGCCCCAAGACAGAACACCGTTGGGAAAACTCAGACCCTCGGCAAACAGTGTCGACTTGTCATACTTTCCATCGTTGTTGGTGTCTTCGAGGAAACGAACTCGTCCGCCAGGTTTTCCTTTTCCGTCGATGCCCAATGGATAATCGGCCATTTCCACAACCCATAGTTTTCCATCCGGTCCCCAATCGATGGCCACAGGATCCTTCACAAGTGGTTCGGCGGCGACTAGCTGCACTTCGTATCCTTCGCGGACATGGATCGTCTTGATCGCTGCGTCTGCATTCAACGGCGTCGGCTCAACGGCCTGCGAAACAGGCTGAGCCTTTGCTGTTTTCTCAATTTGCTTAACGCCTGCGGCATCGAAGTGGGCCTTCACTTCTGCTGGCGTTAGTGCTCGATTATAAACTGCACACTCTTCCAGCATGCCTTGAAGATTCGCAAAATTGTCGCTGCGGCCTCCTAGTAGTATGTCCTCACAGTCTGCTGGATAGTCGACTGGCAAGTTCGCTTCGATCTCGGGATTCGGATCGCCGTTTAGATAGACCGTGATTTTCTGATCCTGCCGAACCAAGACGATATGCGACCAGCTACCGCGTGGGAGACGGGTTTGTCCTGCTACGAGATCATTTAGTTTGTTGCCATTGAATACAATCAATTGACCACTGCTTGCATGTGTTCCTCCAATTCCTAGGTTGTCGCCGAATGCACCTTCGACTCCATCAACGGCGCGGGAAAATAGGTAAGCGGTTACAGGACGCGAGTCGACCGGGAGATTATTCTGGACCCAGAGTTCTACGCTATACGTGTTGCCCAGCCCGGCTACTTGCGCTTTGACTCGGCCTCCGGAAAAGTTCGGTTTGTCTGATTTCGGCTGAAGCGGTGACGATCCTTGTTCGTATTTCGCCGAATGCTGGCCTGCCGAGTCATTCGCCGAATGCTGGCCTACCAAGTCATTCGCCGATTGATTTGACTCGTCGTGTAGTCGCCAGAAAGCCACAGGCTTCGACTTCAGAACTGCGGCTGCGTACTTTTTGCGTGATCCAATGTCTGATGGTTTTGGGCCGAGAACGATAATTGGTTTGGGGCGTGGTGGTATCGTTACGCCCGATTTCTTATACAGCTCTGTATTATCGCTCGCTTCAATCACGTGATCGAATACCGCGATCTCGTCAATCTTGCCATCGAAGGTCATCGGGGAACTTCCATCACTCCCGATTAACAATCGTTTTGTTTGCATCAATGGTTCAACATGGGCATCGATTTCAGGTTCTGCCTGGCCATCCAAGTAGACACGCACGTGCTGATTGTCTCTTGTGATCATTACATGATGCCAGTGTTTTGTGGTGACCGGCGTTCTGCTAGTGAAAGACTTCTCTCCAACTTTGAGAACTAACTTGCCTGACTGATCGCCAGCGGCCTTTCCTGCAATCAGTAAAGTTTCAGATTCTGTCGAAAGCAGAGCTCCTGTAACATCGCGAGCATTCGTCGGCAGTGCGTTAGAAAACCACATAGACACACTGTATTTGTGTTGAAGTTGATCAAGATTTGCTTCTATGTAACCACCAGCAAGGTAGACAGACCGGTTTCCATAATCTGCCGAGGTAAAACCTGAACCTTTGATTCCCGGCAGAAACAGCGCAACGCCACCTTGATAACTCGCATGGTGTTTTCCCATCGTATCCAAAGCTTGGGTTGAAACCATGTCGTCTAGTTGCCAGTAAGCGATAGGCTTTCTGCTCATCACGGCTTCCGAATAAGTCGAGTGTAATTGCACAACCTTTCGACGCTTCTTTTTTGCGACTGTTTCCAACAAGCTCAGCAGCGTTTCGACAATCAGTGGCTCCGCTTCTTCAACCAGGCCCGCCGTTCGCGCCGGCCAGGTCGTGTAACCGCCTAGTCGATGCTGTTCCGGCGGAGGAATGTAGCCCGCCGCTCCGTTGGCAAGTTCCAGGTTGAAAGTTGCCGCCAGTGGACTCTGCCTTTTTAGCTTCAGACCTGTGATCCCGTAGACTTCGTTAGGAATCGCAGTGATTCCAAGTTCTCCGATGCGAACGGCCTGGAGAACAACTTCCGCTTTAGGATTCTCGTGTATCCACTCCGCCTGTTGTGCATAAACTTCGACTTGGTTTCGTGGGGGCTGGTCAAGACGTGCAGCGTTGATCGGGCGAGCCCATTCGCGGCGTGCTTGGGAAGGAGTTCGACGGTCAATCGTGAGCCGCTTCTCCGCCATGGCGAAGGTCAGGTCAGGCCGGTGTTCTATTTTCTTCCACGCCTGTAACACCCGATCAGCAACTTCTGCCGAGTATTGTTGCCGACTGATACCTCGACGTGGTTTGCTGTAGTCCATCCAGTGAAGATCCCCGCTAGTTCCCTGAGACATGATGCCTACGAAACCGTGCGTTGGTTTGCCGCTGAGCTTGCCAATCCGAGCTTCTAATGAGCGGGCAACTTCGCCATAGTAATCGGCCGAGAACCCGCCGCCACCGAAGTAGTGCATCGACAAATTGGCCATCACGCAGATTGGTGTATCGTCTTTGGCTGACACAACACTCAATATCGACAGCCAGGGATCGACTGGCCCGGCAGGACTGGTGTAGTTGGCATTCTGATAACCAGGGTGCATCATCGCTCGTACTGTTTTCCCACCGAAGGGATCGGTTCCCATTCGATCACTACGCGTTATCCAGCGTCGACAGTTGGTAAGATCCGCCTCATCCACGACCGCCCAACCCAACTTGGCAGGCTGTAGGTTTTGATGTGCGTCGGCAATTGCCTGCGCCACTAAAGCGGGCACATATTTCACATAGGCCTCATCCGGCCCGCAACCCAGGCAGGTCATGGTCGAGGGTGCGGAATGCGTGTGGGTTGCGCTAATGAGAATGCGATTCGAGGGAATGCCGGTCTTCTTCGTTGCCAATCGCTTGATTTCGTCGCAGAGCGATGTGGGGAACATGCAGGAATCGACAATCACAATCGCGATGGTTTCCTTTCCGTTACTGATCACCAATGACCGAGCATACAGCGGGTCCACTACACTGTTCGTAACCCGCTGCAAAAAACCACCATTCTGTAATGCGGGTAATGTTTCCGGGGAGATATCTACAGCCGCAGCTCCCGCTTGTACAGTAAGTTCTTCAGCCGTCAGTGATCGAGCTGAACTGATGAACATCGATAGCAGGGCGATTCCCAGAAATAAGGACGAACGTTTCATGATGACTCTCTGATTTAGTGTTGTTATCGATTGTCGTGGGGTTTGCTCGCTTCGCTAGACACGCTTCATGGCGGTTCCAACTGCCTTTCTGCGTATCCGCCATTATCGCAGATATTTCGCCTGAATCTACGGACTGATTAGAAAGTTACAGGAAAAAAAATCGACATGGATGTTTATTTCTCGGCAGAATTTTGCAGCAGAATATTGATAATAAAAATTCACGAATCACTTTCCTGTTCAGGGAAAGCACGCTTCAAGAATTTAGAGTCCATGATGCAGACAATCATTAGCCAGATTCCGATGGCTGCGGCAATGCAAAACAAGGGGCGTATGGGCGTTTGAAATCGACCTGAGGTGCTCCAAGTCAAACCAACGCTAAAAAACTGACAGGCGATCAAGCCAACGCAGATTCTTCCTTGATAAGTTCGTAGCCAATAACAGGCTCCGAATAAAAATGGAATTCCAAGCAAACTAAACAGGCTGCGGTCGTACATGAAGCAAGCAAACATTTTTTTTTGCAAATAATAGCGGAACTCTGCGAGGGTTTGCCTGCACCCAGCCAACAGCGATTTGGCGGCCATGATTGGCCAGCAATACTTCTTGTTCAATCGGAGTCATGTCAGTCCAGCCTGCCGGTTTCACAAATGTTTCCTCTTGTAACTCTCGGGCATACTCACTCGGAAACACTCCTCCATTCGCTAATATCTGGTCCGAGTAGGCGACTGGTAAATTAATCCAACCATGAGTGCCCAGCGGCATAAATGATTGAGAGATATGACAATTCCAAGCAAACCAAGGGCCGGCAATCATCAGGAAACATAAAGCAAAGATGCCAACAGGCACCACCAATTGTTTGAAAGGCTGAAAGATCCTTTTTTCTTTTCCGTCTAATAAAAACAGAAACATCAACAAGGGCAACCAGAGCACAAACGATGTGCGAGAAAGAATTGCTAATCCGTAGAAAAGACCTACACAACCATACCAATAATTGCTTCTTGTTTCTGCTGCTTTGATCAAGGAATAGGCAATTAACAGGGTGAATAAGACAGCCCAGCTTTCGGTCAACAAACGATGAGCAAATTCGACAACTCGCGGATCAATCAGCAGTAAAAACATCACAATCCAACTTGGAATGACTCCAAATTGTTTTCGCGTCAGCCAGGCTGCGATAAGAATTGAGATTGCCAGGGCAAGTCCATTCAAGCACCGCATGGGCCAATAGCTTCTACCGAACACTTGATAGGTGCTTGCCATGATGGCGGGCTGCAAGGGCGGACGATAAGCCGATGGGCCTGTGGTCATCGTTTGGTATTTATTTAGCCACGCATATTTCACTGGGTCCGCCGCCAAATAAGGTTCGATCCATGCTTCATTATAGCCGCGAGCAAGTCCTTCGCCCTGTGAAAGATGAAAGGCAATGTTTTCATACTCAGGAGCGTCTCCAACCGCCGGCAATTGGTTGATTCCCCACCCAACATTCAGTGCCATTAAATAGGCGAAGACAATCAATGCCTCGGCGATCAACAATCGCCAACTCCAGGCGGATCGAGTCAGTCGATTATTCCAATTGATGAGTGACATGACAGGAATCTTGAAAAGAATTGCTGGTGTATTGAGGGGGCGAAAAGTCGAATCCTTACAATTTCGGATGAGCACCCTTAATCAATTTGATTCCCGACTTGCGATCAAAACCATCTGGTGTTGGCTTCTCTGGCATTTTGTCATCAGTTTCTTTGCTCCACTTTTGATGGGTCTTTCTGAACTTGTCTAGTTCGGCGGCTACCGCTTTATCGTTGACTAGATTGTTTAGCTGGAACGGATCGGCTTGGACATCGTAGAATTCTTCTTTCGGGC
>NVWB01000289.1 GCA_002733575.1 Blastopirellula sp.
GTCGACCTCCACAGATGATATCGTTTCCTGCATTTCGCGAATTGCATCGCGCGCAAACTTCAACGCAGATGAACGCGTATCGTTAGCCAGATTTCTTACTTGACCGGCTTCTTGTGAAACCAGTTTTTTTCCACTGTCTGCCTGCTGCTTTATTAGTTCACTTAGCCGCTTTCTCTGGTCGACATACAACTTTGCTTCTTTCGCAATTATGCCAAGTGTCCGTGCAACCTCCACATTGAATGGATCAAAAACCTCTTCTTCTAAGCGCTGGTTGTCAGCGGTATAGGCATTCCAATCCCTCTGCAGTGAACGCGATAATCCAACACCACGAGGCTTTACTAAACGATAACTTTCACGAATTTCAGAGAGCTTACGGTTGGCCTCTCGTTCAGCGTCCAGTAAGGCAGAGGATGCCTCGTCTGGATTTTTCATCCTGGCTGCCGCGTCCATGCGCTGCCTGATCGAATCGCGGAGGCTGGTTATTTCTACTTCAGGAAGTCCCTCACTTACGCGGTCAAAGAACCCTTCTAAAGATATCGCAATATTCTTGCGTTTGGTAGAAACTTGCTTTTCCCGACGTCGCCGTGCCAATTCCAGCCGCTCTAACTCAGAGCGTTGCTCGCTGTAGTATTCAGAAAAATCTCCCGTCTCTCTAAAAAAATCCGCAGCAAGCTGGAGAAAAAGGTTCTCTAAGATGTCTTTTAACTGGCGATATGCTTTATCCTGCTGAAAACCTTCCCGTCCGGCCTTTTCTTTAAGAAGACTGTTTTCCTCGCGCGTTAGCTTTACCGCTCCAAAAACTCGCCTGTGAGAGAAAAAGTAGTATGATGCAGATTTTGTTCGACGCTCCTCAATATTGAGCCAGTCTACATCCGAGTTTCCATAAGGAAGTATCCTGATACGATCTCGGTAAACATACACGCCACCGATCTTGTTCAGCTTTTCTGTAGTTCTTCTCCATTCATCTGGCGGAAGGCTAGATTCTCTTTGGGCCCCAGCAACATAACCGAACTCAACTTCGAACGGACCACACCGCGTTTGTTGACCGTTACCACCAGTCCATGAAATAACGTGGTCGGAGATTTGTTCGTCGTATATTTTGATAGTTCCGAGGAATTGGCCGTACTCGTCAAAACGACCGTTAATTCGGTGATCTGCTGTTTCTAACTCCTCTGAAGTGAAAAATTCACCTTGGCCTATCAAATCGTCGTTGACCGCATCGGTCGGCCAATATCTGAAAACAGTTTCAATAGGCGGGGGAGGAGTATCCCTGAATACAGTGTTGGAAAAACCCAATAAGAACTTCGTAAAATCTTTTGTATCGTCTTGACGCTCGCGTTCAATTTCTTGAGCAATCATTTCGTCTGCAGGTGCCACGTAGAAATGGGTCCCGGATTGCCCATCCTTCAAACCAAGTCCCCCAAGAAAATCGGCCATGTCTTTCGGGTCCAGCTGAAAATCCGATATGTCTTCCAAAATCTTCTGATATTCATCGTTTGTGTTATCACTTGGAATTTTTTTGATGCATTGAGTCACGCTAAAAAGCAATTCTTCGACATCTTCGGACGTTGGGACACGACCTTCTGTAATTAACTTAATTGGAATCTCAATGTCTTCAAGATTGATGCCGGATATCTCGAATAACCCCCAATGGATAAAACACATGACAAGATCATGTACTTTACCGTCGCGTTTTGCACGGGTCAGAATCAAGACCTGGCGACCAAGCAGAGCAATGGCAAGACGCCCAATTCCCTTTTCGCCCATAATCGCCCGTACCTCCTTGTCTGGAGGTCGATAGGCATCAGCTTTCCGCCCTTGAACTGCGTATTTGCTTTCTGTACCAAGCACGAGCCATCGATTTTCGAATTCTTCCGGCGTCATCCCAACACCGTTATCTCGTATAACCAGAAGATTGTCAGAACGAAAGTAATCCACCTCTGCATGATCGGCGTAAGCGTCATATGAATTTTTAAACAGTTCACTTACCGCAGTTGAAACATTGGCGATTTGCTGTCTACCCAGCATATCAATGGTTCGTGCTCTGGCTTTGAACTTGGCCAAAATCTACCCTATCTTTCGCTTGGCATGGTTGAGTACATGGTTGCCAAAAACTTCAGCGAGAAGCACCGGTACTGCATTTCCAATCTGTTTTGCCTGAGAGTTGAGTGAACCAAAAAACTTGAAATCATCAGGAAACGTCTGAAGCGCTGCTGCTTCACGCACACTAATTGCCCTGTGTTGTTCAGGATGACCATATCGACCATTTGATAGGCTGATGCAGCGGGTTGTTAATCCAGTTGCAGGACCGTTCCACTTCATCCGACCATAGACGTCAGTGTGACCGGAATAGCCATTCTTTGTGTGGCAATCCAAGTGCAAATCAGATGGCCAATCGGCCCGCGATCCCTCTGGCGGTGTCGCCTTAATTCTTCGGAGGTTTAGTTCGGAGAGCTTTGCGGATCGATGATTGGGCACGTCGGGATGAATTTCCCCGGCCACAATTGGCGGTAAGTGCGATATCCAATCTCGGACCGTGCTGAAAGACGTCCCGTGTGCGGGATCGTGTGTTGCTGGTGGCAAATCAATTTCCCCATGTTTCGATGCAAGAAGAACAAGCCGTCGCCGACGTTGGGGAACGCCATATTTTTGAGATGCTACAATTCCAACTGCGGATGAGTAACCTAAAATTTCGAGCCGTTTGTAAAACCGTGTAAGCGTGCTATTCCCGGTCACAGTTTGGATCCCTGGAACGTTCTCTACAAATATATAGTCTGGTAAAAATCGTTCAACCAAGTTGCCAAAATGGGTCAGTAGTGATCGTCGCGTATCTGTCTTATGATCTGGTTTGATAGTATTCTGGCGGGTGAACGGTTGACATGGTGCGCATCCCGAAAACAACGTCAACTGCTGCCCGGCGATTAGATGTTCGATCTCAGAAGGATTAAATTTAGTAATGTCGTTATTGCTGAAAACAGTATCTTGGAAATTGTCTTGAAAGGTCAATGCTGCATCGCTATCAAAGTCGAGTGCAAAAACTGGGTTTAGGCCAGAATTCTGGAAACCTTTGCTGGTTCCGCCACAACCTGAAAAAAAATCAAAAACCCCTATGCCCATGAGCGTCTCAAACTTTCAATGCAATTTAATCAAGCGCCTTTCCCCCAACGGCGCAAAACGCTGTCATCGAAGTCGGATCATTCGCGCTCACAATGCACGAAAATTGTCAACTAGCCAAGCAGTTTTGCACCTTATTTCAATCATCTAGAGACCCCTCTCCCTGCCTCTAGTCCAATTCCGCTGCCTTTCCGCAATTGAATTGCCTGCTTCCAAGGAATGAGTGCGAACTCTTTGCCCTTTTGCATCATAGCAAATCTGCCGGACGCTATCCACCGATACAATGGAGTAACAAGACCAAACGTACATACGGATAAAATCACTAAGTATTTTGTACATAGTTGTAAGCATTGATGAAGTCTGTGAGGTAAATTCTGGAAACATTTGAAAGTGGTATCTTTGATTTTCCTGCTTGTGCGTTCTACTTGCCCATTGGTCCAAAGTTTGGTGGATGAAAGTCAGCCCAATGTTGGCATGGCAAATTCTGGGTTGGACCGCATACCCGACGGCCAGCGTGTCGTTGTGGTTTTGATCCTTGTGTAAAATCGCACACCTTCCATGCCATGCATGTGGTGGTCGCCAAAGATCGACGCCTTCCAGCCACCAAAGCTATGGAAAGCCATGGGAACCGGGATTGGTACGTTTATACCGACCATACCGACCTCGATATCTTGACTGAAATTCCGCGCAACATCGCCATCGCGGGTAAACACGGCAGTACCATTTGCATATTCATGGCTGTGAATCAGATCCACTGCTTCCTGATAGGAATTCTTGCGGACAATCGACAGAACCGGACCAAAAATTTCTTCACGATAACATTGCATGTCTTCGGTCACCCTGTCCATCAGTGTACCGCCGGTGTAATAACCGTTTTCGTAACCTTGCTTTTTCTGCTTGAAATTACGGCCATCGACGACAATTTTGGCGCCATCTCTTTCACCACTGTCGATGTAACCTTCGACTTTGGCCAGATGTTGGGCCGTGATAAGCGGGCCCATATCCGACGAAGGGTCAACCGATGGCCCGATTTTAAGCGCAGCGATTTGCGGTACAAGTTTTTCAATTAACGCATCGGCTACTGCGTCCCCTACTGGAACCGCAACGGAAATTGCCATGCAGCGTTCGCCCGCAGAGCCAAAGGCCGCACCCATTAGCGCATTCGCCACCATATCAAGATCAGCATCCGGCATAATAACCATGTGATTTTTCGCACCACCAAGCGCTTGTACACGTTTACCGTTTGCAGTGCCGGTTTGGTGGATATATTTTGCGATCGGCGTTGAGCCAACAAAACTCACCGCTTTCACATCTTGGTGGTGTAACAACGCGTCAACAGCAACCCTGTCACCTTGAACAACGTTGAACACCCCATCAGGAAGGCCGGCTTCGGTCATCCATTCTGCAACTAAAATTGACGCAGAAGGGTCACGCTCGGATGGCTTCAAAATAAAGGTGTTACCTGTTGCAAGCGCAACCGGGAACATCCACATCGGCACCATAACGGGGAAATTAAACGGTGTGATACCGACACATACCCCTAAGGACTGCCGGATCATATAACTGTCAACGCCAGTGCCGACATTTTCGCTGAACTCGCCTTTCAGAAATGAGGGGGCTGACGTGGCAAATTCTACGACCTCAAGCCCGCGCGTCACTTCGCCCAGGGCATCGTCATGGGTCTTGCCATGTTCAAGCGAAATTACCTCGGCCAACTGATCACCGCGCTCCCAAAGAATGTTTTTGAAGCGGTCCAAAATACGTGCACGACGTAAAGCCGGAGTTTTCGACCATTTGGGCCAGGCCGCCTTTGCCGCTACCACAGCCGTGTCAACGTCACTTGCTGTCGCAAGAACAACCGATTTTTCAGCTGTTCCCGTTGCCGGATTAAACACATCCTGAAACCGGTCCGAATTTCCTGTTTCACTCTTACCATTTATGAAATGTGTAATCTTTGTCATTGGTTTTCCTTTTGCTTCAGTTGGCGAAACTATGCTTGCGGCCTAATTTCCACCATCCAAGTGTTAAAAGCCGCCCCCAGAAGAGGTCGGAATTCAGGTTTTTTATTTATCTCGCTGAAAGATCCAGTCATGATCAGGGTGATTCTGGAAGCGCCATTTGCGCAGTGGCCCGGCCATCACGTTTAGATAATACATCTCGTAACCATAGGGTACGCCACACGGATGGTGGCCTTTGGGAACCAGCACCACATCGCCATTTGACACGGCCATTGTTTCATCCAGCGTGCCATCTTCGGTAAAGACGCGTTGAATGCCATAGCCCTGTTTCGGATTCAGGCGGTGGTAATATGTCTCTTCCAGATAGGTCATTTCAGGATAATTATTCTCATCATGGCGGTGTGGAGGATAAGACGACCAATTGCCCTGGGGCGTATAAACCTCGGTCACCAACAGACTGTCAGCTACATCACGGCCTTCCATCGCAATGTTGTGGATATAGCGCGTGTTGGTCCCTTTGCCACGTTCTTCCAGCGCAATTCCCACAGGGCCGATGATCTGTGCGTCGTGCCCCCCTTTGCCCGGAGCGGCACAAACAGCCAGTGTGCAGTTGGTCGTCGCCGTAGCAGTCCAGGCAGAGTTGTTTGGCGCATAGATGCAATGGGGTGGAATGCGTTCAAACACATTCATCCGTTCGCCCAATTCGCCAAAATCCTGTTCGCCAATGCCAATTTCAGCCTTGCCTTCAACCAACACCAGAATGACTTCCGTATCGCCGGTTGGCTCAGTGATTTTGTCGCCCGGCTTCAGATGATAGAGCCCAAACCCGACATAACTCCACCCTGCGGTTTCAGGAGTGATGTCATGAATTTTGCCAAAAGATCCTTTTGGTTTTCTGAGAAGATCAGTCAAGAAATTTACCTTTCCGAACCGTCGTTCTTGGGCGAGAAAAAGAAGAGGCGGGCGCACCAGACACCTGCTGCGCCAAAAAGGATCGCCCAGAACGGTTCGCCTGTCAGCGCTTCGAATACTGCCCACGCCAACAGGATTCCTGTAATAAGGCCACGCATCCAAAACGGTTTGTAAAACGGATCTTTCGGGTCGAGCAATTTCATCAGCTTTTGTCCAACCCTGCTTCTTGCGCAAAACGCCTGAGGGATTTCAAACCGAGCGACTGATATTCAAAAGGATTGCGAACAGAGGGGTCTTGTTCGGCCTCAATTACCAACCAACCCTGATAGCCATGCTCAGCTGCTAATTTCAGGACCGGTATAAATTCAACATCGCCGTCTTGATCGCCTGGAACAGTAAAGACACCGCGACGCACACCTTCCAGGAATGAAAGACCGTCTTCGCGCACTTGCTTCATTATGTCAGGGCGCACATTTTTGGCATGTATATGCGAAATGCGGTCCATGTGCAGTGCAGCCACCTCGGCTGGATCGCCGCCACCGAAATAACAATGCCCAGTGTCAAATAGCAGTTTTGTTGCAGGGCCGGTCACACCCATAAAGCGGTCAATTTCGGCGGGGGTTTCAACGATAGTACCCATATGGTGGTGATAGACCAGCGTGATGCCCTGATCCGCGCAATATTGGGCGACAGTCTCAACATTTGCACCGAAGCCAAGCCAGTCACCCACATCAAGATTTGGCTTTTCATTCACCGCCAAATTGTCTGCCCCGTGAATAGCGTTGGAAGTTTCGCAAACGATACAGACCTTACAGCCCATGCCCTTGAGCAGGTCAAGATGCGGTTGAATGGCCACTTTTTCGTCTTCAACACTGCGGGTCAACAATTCAAGCGAATGCCAGCCAGACACAAATTGTAATCCGTGGGAATCCAGCTTGGATATCAGTGCTGGCAGTTCTGTCGGCATTTTATGACCTTTTTCGATTCCGTCAAAACCGATTTTTCCGGCATCACTAAGACATTCTTCAAGGCTGATTTGAGCTCCGAGCGTCTGATCATCATCGTTGGACCAAGCAATTGGGTTGGTTCCGTATAGGATCATTTTTGTATTTCCTCGCGGATTTTTCTTCTGGCTGTTACGCCGACGTCCTGATTTGCTCGGCGCAAGCGTTCCAGAATGCTGGAGCGAGGTGCTGTTCCTACCTCATTGCGGCCACGTGTTTGCAACACCGGTTGATTTTCAGAATTGCCGGAATGACCTTCGCGTAAGACAATGTAGATGCCGCTGGAGACGATAATCGCTGCTCCGATTCCGGTTGCCATATCCGGACGTTCACCAAACAGGAAGAAGCCGAAAAACGCCGCCCACATGATTTGAGTATACTGCATTGGCGCGACAACAACGGCCTCGGCATTACGAAATGCCAAAATTATCAAAAGCGAAGCAGCGAGCCCAAACGCTGCGACAATCACAAGCATACCTAAATGCTCGACTGGCATCGGGCGATAGACAAACGGCAAGAATGCCCCAGCCAGAAAGATATTTGCAAACATTGGATATAGAAGCAGCACGATTGGGCGTTCTTCATCACCTATTTTTCGTACAATGATCGAAGCAATTGCCCCACAGATAGCTGCGATCAATGCGGCAAGGTGACCGCTGCTCAACCCCTCTTGTCCAGGTCGCAGCACTATGATCACTCCAATTAATCCGATCACCACCGCAGCCCATCTGTGGATTCCAACAGTTTCTCCCAATATCGGAATTGCCAGAACAGTAATCAGGAGAGGCGTCACAAACAACAACGCATAGGTCTGTGCAAGTGGCAGAACCGAAAACGCATAGAATGCCGATATCCCCGTTGCCACAGCACAGATTGTGCGTAATGCAGTCCAATAAGGATGGCGGGGGATCAAATTGCCATCGGATCTGTCTCCAATCAGCATTAGCAAAACAACCGGAAACCCAAATATACCGCTGAAAAACGCGATCTGGAATGCGGAATATTCGCCCCCGAGAAACTTTATTATCACATCGTGGCTGGCGAATATTCCAAACGCTAGCAACGCAGTTACTGCACCTTTGACATTTGGATTTAACTGATCGATCATACGGACCTCATTTACCCGTCAACAAGAACGAATAGCAGCTAACGTGCTGACCTTTACTTATGCGAAAATTCATAACTCGTTTCTCTCTCTCACGCCCACCTCGTACTTTGCGCGTGCCTCATTTACTTCATGGCGATCAGAGACCTCGGGCACGGCAACATCCCACCATGAGCCCCCTGCTTCGGTTGATGGGTAGGGATCCGTGTCTATGACAAAGACTTGAACGCCTTTGCCACCACGGTCGGCAAGTGCCTCTTCCAGCTCGGAGATCGAGGCAATTTTGCGTGACTTGGCCCCCATTGATTCAGAATGTTTGACAAAATCGATGGCAGAGGGGTTCACGTGATGGGCGTGATCCAGCAGATTATTAAACTCGGCGTTTCCGGTTCCCATTTGTAAGCGGTTAATACAGCCATATCCACGATTGTCTGTAATGATTAGCGTGAAATCGATACCCATCATCACGGCTGTCGCCAATTCCGAGTTAGCCATCATATAAGTGCCGTCACCGGTAAAACAAATCACGTCACGATGCGGTTCGGCCATTTTGATGCCAAGCGCACCAGCGATTTCATAACCCATACAGCTAAATCCGTATTCCATGTGATAGGAACCAGGACCCAAAGATTTCCACAATTTATGCAATTCGCCGGGCATCGTACCTGCCGCGCACATCACGACGGTGTTTTCGTTTGCCGTTCGCTGCATAGCACCGACAACCTGCATATCGGTTGGCAGGGTGTTGGCCTCGACGGGGGCTTGCGTTACAGCATCAACAGCAGCATACCAATGCGCACAGATCGAGGGCGACAAATCTGCACCACGATAATCTTTAAGCGCCGCGCTTAGCTTTTCCAGGCCAACCCGGGCATCTGCAACAAGAGACAAGGCTCCATGTTTAACCGAGTCATATGGCTGGACATTGAGCGCCAAAATCTTGCGCATGGGGTTCTTGAACAGCGACCAGGATCCCGTGGTAAAATCCTGAAAGCGGGTGCCAACCCCGATAATCAGATCCGCGTCACGACAGACAATATTAGCGCTTTCCGACCCGGTTACTCCAACCGGGCCAAAAGCCATCGCATGATCCCAAGCTAGCGCAGACTTCCCGGCTTGGGTTTCCACTACCGGGATGTTATGTGTCTCGGCAAAACTTTTCAGTGCTTCGCACGCGTCCGAGTAATGCACGCCGCCGCCGGCAACGATAACCGGATTTTTTGCACGCTGGATCACGTCCACGGCCTGCGCGAACTCGATCGCATCGGGTTCTGGTCGGCGGACGATCCAAGCCTGTTTTGTAAAAAAGCTGACTGGAAAGTCATAGGCTTCGGCCTGTACATCCTGACAAAACGCCAGCGTTACCGGGCCGCAATCAGCGGGGTCGGTCAAAGTGCGAAACGCTCGGGGCAATGCTGTCAACAATTGCTCAGGTCGCATGATCCGGTCAAAATAACGGCTGACCGGTTTGAAGCAGTCATTGGCGCTGATCGTTCCGTCGCCAAAATCCTCGAGCTGTTGCAAAACCGGGTCGGGACCGCGGTTGGCAAAGACATCACCGGGGATCAGCAGAACCGGCAAACGGTTCACATAGGCCAGTGCTGCGGCCGTGACCATATTGGTGGCACCCGGCCCAATTGATGACGATACGGCCATCATGCGTTTTCGTTTTAGTTGTTTTGAATAGGCGATTGCGACATGCGCCATTGTCTGCTCGTTGTGGCCGCGATAAGTCGGCAACCGGTCACGCGCCGCATAAAGCGCCTCGCCGATACCCGCAACATTGCCGTGACCAAAAATTGCCCAAACACCCTCAATAATACGGTCGCCATCTTCGTTGAATTGGTTTTCGATATAGCACACCAGTGCTTGTGCTGCAGTCAGGCGAACAGTTTTCATCCCAATTTCCCCTTTGCCGAGCTGCGCGCTCTGTCCCACACGGCACAGAGGTCCTGATAGTTTTTCGCAATTTGGTAGACGGCGTCACGATCAGTAATTTTGCCCTCCATCCAGTCGCGCGCTGCGTCTCCAAATATTGTGCGCCCAACCGCAAATCCTTTGACCAGATCGTGACGGGCAGCCAGTGCAAAGCTTTCGAACAGCTCGCCCGCAGGGGCGTCCAGCCCCAAAACCACAATACCCCGTGTATTCGGGTCATTGCGAGTGATTGCATCCACGGTGTTCTGCCAGGCCTGATCAGTCTTGAAAGGTTCCAGTTTCCACCAGTCAGGATAAACACCCAGATCATAGAACCGTTGGATAAGGTGTGGAGTGGTGTGATCATCAATCGGACCAACTTTTGACGGGATCACCTCAAGTAGAAATTCAAGTCGGTTGCGCCGGCAAGCCTGGAACAGCTGAAGGACTGTTGCCTCTTGTTTTGCCCATGTTTCGGCATCATCGTCCGGGTGGCAGAAAACCAGACACTTGACCACATGTTGCAATGGCCACTCGTTCAACCCGCCAAAATCCATTCCGATCTCAGGCTCAAGTGTCAACGGGCGTGATCCGGGCCATTCCACCGGATGGCCAATCCACAAGCCCTGTCCAGCCGCGCGGTAAAGCGCATCGCGACCCAAACGACTGTCGCACAGCAACCCATGACCTGGCCGCCCTTGTGCTACCTGCATTACCGCGCTCAGACACAGTGATTTGAACGTGCCAATCTTGTCTTTGGTTGCACCTTGCATTTCTTCAAATTGCAAGCGGTGATCAAATGCAAAAATGCGCATGTCGGGCCAGTCACCCATGCGATTGGTTGACCAGTGAATTTGCTCAAGCTCGGTATCTTTGCGCAAGGATGGTGTCTTGATCTCGCGGTTGAGAAAGAAGTTCAGTTCGTCCCAACTCGGGTAGGCAGGGGTGCAACCGTGGCGGCTTACGGCCAGCGCCCCGCAAGCGTTGGCATAAGTCAGCGCCTCTGGCCAATCCTTTCCATCCAACCAACCTTTGAGCAAACCGGACATAAAGCCATCGCCCGCCCCCAAAACATTAAAAACATCGATCGGGAATCCCGGACCACTTTGACCTTGGTCCATCGTATCGGGGATGTCGCCAGTAAAGGCCGACGCGCCCATCGGGCCGCGTTTGCAAACCAGCGTTGCCTTTGAAATGGTGCGCACGGCACGTAAAGCTGCAATTGTGTCCTTGGTACCGCCCGCGATGTGGAATTCTTCTTCGGTGCCAACAATCAGATCAAACAAATGCAGGGTGGATTGCAACTTTTGAGTTACGGACTGATTTTCGACAAAACGGCTTTCGCCGTCACCATGTCCGGCAATCCCCCATAGAACTGGCCGATAATCAATGTCGAGCGCAGTTTTGGCGCCATTTTTGCGAGCCAACGCCAGTGCTTTCAGCGTTGCGGCTTCAACCTGAGGGTGGCTTAGGTGGGTACCTGTTGCGCAGATACAGCGCGCGGAAGCAATAAATTCCGGAACAATATCATCCGAGCACAACGCCATATCGGCGCAGTTTTCGCGATAGAAAATCAGCGGAAACTGATCTTGATCGCGAATGCCCAGCAGGACCAGTGCCGTCAAACGCTCGGGATCGGTTTTGACTCCTTTGACATCCACGCCTTCTTTTACCAACTGCTCGCGGATAAACCGACCCATATGCTCATCGCCCACGCGGGTAATGAGCGCCGATTTCAGACCAAGACGCGCCGTTCCTGCGGCAATATTGGTGGGCGAGCCGCCAATATACTTGCTGAAAGATCCCATATCTTCCAACCGGCCACCAATTTGTTTACCATAAAGATCTACCGATGAGCGGCCGATTGTGATGAGATCAAGATCCTTCATTTTATTATCTTTCAGTCGAGTTCGGATACTTTGACGACACGAGCCTCTGCAACAGACAGCAAAGCCGCTTCGGACAACACTAATGCAATATGTCCATCTTTGCCGGATGGTGTGGGGGCAGATTTGTTTTTCACTGCTTTTACAAAAGCCGCAATTTCCGCCGCGTATGCGTCAATGTAGCGAGTCATGAAGAAGTCATGCAAAGGAGGTCGGGTGAAACCGGCTTCGTTTGCGATTTCTATAGATATAGGCCGATGGTTTTCAGCGCTGATCATGCCCTTGGAACCAAGAACTTCGATGCGTTGATCATATCCATAGGTCGCACGGCGCGAGTTCGAGATCACACATTGCTGGCCAATTTTGGTTGTCAAAACCACCGAAGCCGTGTCAAAATCATTGTATTCGGCAACTTTGTTATCAACCAGCACAGACGCTGCAGCCTGCACAGTTTCAATTTCTTCGCCCAACAGGAAACGGGCCATGTCAAAGTCATGGATCGTCATGTCACGAAAAATGCCGCCGGACACTTTCAAATAGTCGAACGGGGGCAGGCCTGGATCGCGCGAGGTAATATTTACCTGCTCGACTTTGCCGATTTTACCATCATCAATCGCTGCGCGGATCGCCGCAAAATGCGGATCAAACCGGCGGTTGAACCCCATCATCAATGCGGTACCAGTCTCTTCGACCACGGCAAGACACTGTTTTACCCGGTCGAGGTTAAGGTCGATGGGCTTTTCGCAAAAAATTGCCTTTCCGACACGTGAGAATTGTTCGATCAGATCAGCGTGGGTATTGGTCGGAGTACAGATTAAAACCGCATCAACATCGGTTGACGCAAGGATTGCGTCGATTGTTCTGACCTCGCATCCGTATTGGCCCGAGATTGCTTTTGCAGCAGAATCAAATGTATCAGCTACTGCAACAAGTGTCGCACTCACGTTTCCGGAGATCGCCTGCGCGTGCACTTTTCCGATACGTCCCGCACCGAGCAAAGCAATTTTTAGTGTCATAGTTGGCCTCATCGTCAATCCAGTTGGGATTGTGAAAAAATGTCAGTTGTAAATAGTCAATCGAACTTACTTGGCTGTGGCCAAAGTTTTGGTTTCTCGATTTCACATATCCGCGGTCCGCCACCTCTTGAATGAGGCGTCGAAAATTTTATTCAGCGTCCGCGAATTCAGGCTGTGTTTTAGCGCCCGTAATGTAGGAAACCACATCCTCGCCGTTGGTCTCTTCTTTTTTTGCGTATTCCGGGTTATTCTGCCACCCATTCCAACAACATTCTGCCACTGATTCCGGGCTATTCTGCCGCCTTCTGATGCGCCGCTGCTGAGCGATGA
>NVWB01000290.1 GCA_002733575.1 Blastopirellula sp.
TGGAACTTCATCACAGTGAAACGGGAAGTCTATTTTAGTTCAAGCAAAAACGGTTTGCTAGAAGATTATTTTGAATCGGTAGATTCATGAAAAACCAACGGTTCCACGGCTCTGGGGTTACCGATGCTGATGGTTCGGGTGCCATCCAGCAGGTCTTCAATGGTTTGCCCCACCACACTGGCTCGCCAGCCTTGGGTTAATTTAGGTGGCGTATCTGAGCCGTCGAGGTGGTAAGAGATGAGATCTCGAACATCTTGAACTGTGCATGCCAAGCTAGGGGCAACCTTGGCTTCGCGGCAAATGCTGCCTAGTGCCGAGTTGAGAAACTGGCCCAATACGGTGTATTGTTTTTTGGGAGCATTGGCAACGGATCGAGGGCATTCGCTATCAGGTAGATCTAAAGCGGTTTGAATACATTCGGCAAGTTCTTCTAAACGATTCTGATTGTCTCGACGTTGCATGCCACGAATGGCTTTGATGTGTTTGGGATCTGCCGATTTTCGGCGTGCCAGTTCGGCAATCAGATCGTCACGAAAGACTCGACGAGGGGGCAAGTCCATCTTACGAGCTTGGTTGTCTCGCCAATGCCAGAGAGCTTTGACCACTGCCAACGATCGAACGCCCAGGTTGCCGGTGCCTGACACATTGCGCCAACGTGGTTTGTTGACCGCTTCGATTAAGGCCGATTCCCACGAATCTATTTCTTCCTGCATCCAGTCGTTGCGATTCAGCTTGTCGATCTTGCGTGCCAGTTTTTCGTGCAGCGGCTTCAGGTAAATTACATCGTTCAAGGCGTAATCAATTTGATTGGAAGTCAAAGGGCGAACTCGCCAGTCAGAGCGGGTTTCGCCTTTGGGAAGTTTCACATCGAGCATTTTGATATTTAGATTGCCGAACGAGCAAGGGTACTCAAGCCCAATCAAGCCAGCCGCAATTTGAGTATCAAACAAGTTGGCCGGTTTACGACCAATGGCCCGGTAGCAAAACAGAAGTTCTTCTCGACCAGAGTGGGCCACGGTGACATGCGATCCATCTGCCAGGACTTCCCAAAAGGGAGTCATGTCTTCAATATCTTTTGGATCGATCAAGGCGAGATCGTCTTCTACTGCGATTTGAATCAAGCAAAGATCGGGAGTATAGGTATCTTCCGAAACAAACTCGGTATCGAAATAGATGGCCTTGGCGGTCTTGAGCCTGTCGCAAAACGCCAGTAGAGAGTCTTGACTAGCAATATACTGGTGATTCACGATGATCAGTTTCTGTAAAACTTATTGAAGAGTGACAGGCAAGCGTTAGCAAGTGCAAGCATAAATACTAGCCGATTTGAAGGTGATCGACTAGAGCTTATTCAGTTTCACCGTGTCAAACGCTTTAATATCGTGTAGCACCGTCGACGAATTCATCGAATTCTGATGGAACCCACTTAAACCTCTAAATCGACGACAGTCGTCGAATAAAACGTAGCTGAAGTCGTTAGACTTCAGAGAACCCTCAATGACGATAATACGAATTCTTACGAATCCGTCTACAGCGAGGCACAACCAGCCAGTGTACCATGTGCTCTCCAAAACCGACGGCGCGGCTCAAGCTACAGAAGCATCGGTCGTTTATAGGAAAAACCATGCCATGATGACCATGACTGGCAACATGATTGGCAAGCTGTAATAGATGACATACCCAAAGAAGCTAGGCATACGCACGCCAGATTCTTCAGCAATGGCACGCACCATAAAGTTCGGTCCGTTGCCAATATAGGTCATCGCACCCATAAAGACTGAGCCTAAACTGATGGCTACCAAGTTGAGATAATCCTCTCCACCGACTGCAAGATTCGTGAGATCAGGGTCTGCCGTTTTGAAGAACACCAAATAAGTTGGTGCATTATCTAACATGGCCGAAAGTCCGCCGGTGATCCAGAAGAATTTACCAGGCGAGTCGATTTTTAGACTGTCACCATTAACTGCAAGTAGTTCCAAGGCAGGCTGCATGCAGATAAAGATTCCGACAAACAGTGCGGCGACTTCAATGATGGCATGGTAGTTAAATCGGTTTTCACTACGAACGCGTTTGGAACCGAGCCACAGACTCATTCCAACAAGTACCAGTTGCACCATCTCACGCAGATAGATCCAAGGATGCCAACTGGTGAAAGGGATTGGTTTTGTAGGATCAAGTAGTGCAACAGATAGTACAATACCCAGCAGCAACAAGGCATTGGGCATCAAGCCACGGATGCGAAGCGGTTTGGTTTCCTGAATGTCTTTCTTGACATCTTGGGCGGTTTCTTTCGGATAGAAATAAAACTGATCGAGAGCCAGGTAGATGCCTAACAAGAGGACATTCACCATGATCCATGGTTGCCATAACGCGAAGAAGGTCCACATGAAGTCAACACCTTCTAAGTAACCCAGGAACAATGGTGGATCACCAATCGGCAGTAAACAGCCACCACAGTTACAAACAATAAAGATAAAGAAGACGACCGAATGTTGGACGTGCTTACGTTCTTTATTGGTTTCGATCAATGGGCGAATCAAGAGCATCGCGGCTCCAGTCGTTCCAATGAAACTAGCCAGCAAACCACCAACCAACATAAACGTGGCGTTGGTCATTGGGTGAGCCCTCATATCGCCATCAATGCGGATACCGCCTGAGATGACATAGAGCGAGAAGAGGAGAACAATAAACGGAATGTATTCGCCTAATACCGCATGATCAATGCGATGCCAAACCGCAGCAAAACCTGCATCGGAATAGAGCACTAAATAGTAGAAAAGTGTCACAGAGGCCAAACCAATTGACACGATAAAGCGGTTGAGGTTGTTTTCCCACCAATGTTCGGTCACTTTCAGAAGCGGAAATCCCGCAATCGCACCCAACAATAATACAAATGGGACAACCGCATAGTAGGCAGGTGTTACCACAGCGTGATCACCACCACCAGATTCAGCAGCAGCATGACCAGTTTCGAGAGCCCCGTGTGCATCAGCAGCTGCATGTGCATCGACATGGGCCGCTTGAGCTTCCACTTCGTGAACCACTTCATGAAAAGTGGTCCAACCGGCCATGGTGGCCAGTGCATAGCAAATTGTTATCACCACAATCGCGGTTAATAGTGGGCGATTGGAATCGGAACTGTTGTGGGAAAGGTCTGACATAGGTTGATTGCTGGCTAAAAGGGGCCCGTTTGTGTTTGAATTGAGTGATAATTCTTTCATCAGTCTGGCTCTGCTCTTTGCTGATATGACTAGTGATAAATGCCGTGGTAGCAGGAACGAACCCTGATTTGTAGGTTCGTTTGCCCTTCAACGCTGGCATTTATCAGTTAGTATGCGGGTGTGGGATTTTGCAAAGATAGGTCACACAAAGCCAAAGACAACCTACCAAAGTGTGCTATTTGTGCCTAGATGCGTCCATTTTAGGGCCTGCCATTTCCGATTATGCCGGTCTCTCTTAAAATAAGGGTTTCAAATTCTCAAAAATTCAATGTTGGCCAATTGATTATCCCTGATCTGTAGCATCAGATTTTCACAATTCAATTAGATTCAACCGCGAACGATCCATAGTGTATTAATGCAACGCTGGTTAAAAAATAATAAACGACCATTTCATCTTGTTTCTGGCTTGGGAAGCGGATTCCTTGTATTAGGGATTCTACTTGTTTGCATTCCAATTTTTGGATTTACAGGATTTATCGCCGGGACAATTATTTTGGTGATGTCTACGCTGGCATTAATTGGTCTTCAGCTTTTGATGCGACAATCTCGCCTTGCTTGGCAGGGGGAAGATCTGTTGGTAGGACTCGACTGGTTCGGCTATCAACGTGTGCCGCTTGAGATTGTCGAATGCTTTTTTATCGGGCAAGGGGCCAGCATGATGCCGGATGAAGAGGGGAACCCAGGCGAAGCCGTCACAGTAGTTGTCAGACTGGCTGATGCTGCCAAAGATTGGCACCGACGTGATGTGAACCCTAAGTTCGGACAGTGGTGCGATGGCTATATCACAATCCGAGGCACATGGAGCGAGCCTTTGGATGGTGACAAGCTAAAGGAAATGAACGCCTTGCTGCTTGCAGCCAAAAAAAGAGGAAAGTAACTCGCTTTCTAAAATCGATCTCAAACCAGTTTAAGTTAAGAGCAAGCGACTATGTCACAGTTAATGGTAAGCGTTCGTAGTGTTGAAGAAATGCGAGAGGCATTGGCTGGCGGGGCTGATTTGATTGATATCAAAGAACCCAATCTCGGTTCGTTAGGCGCGGCATCTTCGAGTGTGTGGGAAGCAATTGCTCAAGAGTTGAACGATCATTCGACATTGCTAAGTATCGCCTTAGGAGAACTGACTGAGCTTGACGCGGTACAAGAATGCTGCCCCATTCCAGCACGCGTAAATTATGCCAAAGTTGCTTTGGCCGGTTGTCAAACGATGGATGACTGGCAGGCTCAACTTCAGAATGTCTTTCGCAAGTTTCCCAACAACACAGGCCAGGTCGCCGTGCATTATGCCGATCACCATAAGGCCGCTTCGCCGGCGTTTGACCAAATCCTTCAATTTGCGACAGAGCAAAATTGTAAAGCACTGTTGATCGATACCTTCGACAAGCAGACTGGCAGTTTATTTGAAATCGTCACAAAAACACAAGTTCAACAATGGGTAAACTCCGCGAAGATAGCAGGATTGAAATGTGTGTTAGCAGGTTCGTTAGGGAAATCAAATGTTCAAGATGCGTTGAGCATGCAGGCGGATGTGATCGCCGTTCGTGGAGCCGTATGCCGAGGTTCGCGGACAGAAGAAATTGACCGCAGACTTGTTCAAGAGTTCGCCTCGCTGGTGCATAGTCAAGAGCCATCGTTGTTTTGAGAACAATTTTTCCTCAGATAGATTATTTTGAGCGATTTTAAATTCTTCTCAAAAGTTGCTTGACATTTGTGCTCGCTAGCTCGATACTGACATGCATACCGATTGAACATTAACGGTTCAGATTGCTTGAGTTTTCTTTTTAGAACGACTCGAACTTTATTTCAGTTAAGTTGCTTTCTGGCTCCGAAATAATATTTCTCATCTACAATTAGGAGGTTCTACTGTGCCAAGTTCCGTGCTTGAAGCGATCGAGATGGGTGTTTGGGATTTTGAACCAGTAGGCTGTTGCGAGACAGAATACGATTGCACATTGGCTTTGCCTGGTTCAGACGCAAAGCTTGATATCTTGGCCAATCGTCTTAGAAAAGGATTGCCGCTCTGGCATTCCGAAGATCGTCGAACTTATGACGATACACGTGCATCTGAGCTATAAATCAGCTTACATCTGAAGAAGTCAGCCTGCTGCTGAATCTCTATTTTACCTAATACACTTAATCGATTGTTACGTTTGTGTGGTTTTCGTGAGGAATCTTTTGCGTTAGGTTAGAGATGAATTATTGGAGTTCTGATTTCGCCTCTTTCACCTACCGGAATAATTATGCCTAGCTTTCAAGTCGATGTGCCTCATGATCTCGGACAAGATGCGGCTGTTGAAAAAGTTCAACTCGTGCTTGAAAAAATGAAGGGTCGTTTTGAAGGGCAAGTCAAAGACATGCAGCAAACTTGGGAAGCACATGTCATGTCCTTCTCGTTTCGCACCATGGGCGCAAGTATCAGTGGAGAGATGGCTGTTGAGCCAGAAACCGTGAAGGTTAAAGGACAACTTCCCTTTGCCGCCATGTTGTTTAAAGGGAAAATTGAAAGTTCGATCAAAGAAGAATTACAGAAAATTTTAGTCTGATTGGTGGGTTCGATTTACTCTAACCAAACTTTGATTTCTTTACCTGTTTCTTCAAAACTGAACACCGGGCCAGGGGTATAGCCTCGGGCTCGAACTTCGGCAACTATTTTTTCTAGATCAAGTTCTTGTTCGGCAATCTTCTTTTTCACGTCTTCATCTAGAAGCTGGTCTATTCGGTCGATACCTGATGCGTAGACCGTGATCTCTGCTTTGACTTGCTTGTTTCGAGTAACTCGAATTTTCAAGTGCTTGGCCATCGAAGAAAAATCTTCATTCGATTGGGTAATAGGCGTTTTGACTTGGGCAATTTCAATGGCAAATTTGTCGATCAGTGGCTGAATCGTGCGTTGCCATGAAACATTGGAATTCAACCCCGACATATAGTTTCTGATCGAGTGAAATGCTCGCAGCAAGAAGATCAGGTCAGGCGGGCCTGCAACTCGAAAGTTGAGCCGGTCGTTGCCTAAAATGTCTGAAATCCTTGTTGACAGATTCCAACTCTCTACGTCATAAGGGTACTCAACACAAAACGGCTCAAATAAAACTCGGCAAAGTGAAGGCAGTTTTTTGCTCAAAGGAGATAGATATTCTTCCGAGAAACCAAGTGCGAGCATCAGCCCCAAAGGAGACTCGTGTTGGTGCATGGCGGCTTGGATTAATCGCAGCAGTGCGAATCGTTTTTCAGCACTCGGTCGATAGACGGAACCGTAATCGTAAAGCACAATTTTGGGATGTTTTTGGTGGTAGATAAATCGTAAATTACCAGGGTGTAAATCTGCATGGAGTAGCCCGTGATCAAACAAACTTTCCAAAAACCAGGCAAGAAGTCTTTTGCCTAGCAACTGTTTGGTTTCTGCGGGCCAGTTTTGTTGTACTTCTGCCCACGTGTCGCCATTCTCCCAAGTGGTGACTAGTACTTTTTCGGTACTTAATTCGGTGTTGACTTCTGGAACAATGACGAAGTCTGAGTGGGCATTGTTTTTGAGGAATTCCTGTTGATTGGCTGCTTCTTTGTGATAATCGAGTTCTTCATCCAGGTCGTCCATGATGACAGATCGATACCCTTTGAGATCAAAGCCTTGATTCAAATTACCGATTGGTAGACTTAACCAGCCTAACATTTTCATGTCGGTGGCAATGGCTTGGCGAATGCCTGGGTACTGTACTTTGATGGCCACTTCTTGCCCATCTTGCAACTGGGCCCGGTGTACTTGCCCGAGAGAGGCCGCTTTGCCGTGATGTTCGATATGCTTGACGATTTGATCAAGTTCACAGCCCCAGTTTTCCTGAATCACAGCGGAGATTTCTGCAAAAGGGAGAGGTTCAGCCGACTCTTGCAGGTTCTCAAAGGCTTCGCTTTTATCATTTTGCTCTGCCGAAAAGCTGAGCATCTGCCCAATTTTTTGTGGAAGACCACGAAGCTTGCCGAGGCGACTGGCAATATGTTTTCGTACGGTTTGTTGTACGTGTTCGTTTGAACTTGTTTTTAGTCGAAGCGAATCTTTTGCTAATAAAGCGTAATCAGCAGATCGTTTAAGTGTTGAGAGATTCATAGTGCGTGTTCGTCGAATGGCGTGGGAGGGGAAAGTACTGGGTGAGATTTTCAACTCACCTTGTACTTTCTCATCGGCACATCTATTTACACGCTTGAAGCAACCATTTTCTCAAGTGCATTAACCAGTTGAATCTTGTCAAAAGGTTTGACGATGAAATCGGTTGCACCACATTTGAGGGCCTGCTTCAGGACTTCGGTTTGGTCCAAGGCGCTGACCATCAGGATTTGAGCATCGGGAAAATCTTTCCGAATGTTTTGTAACGCGTGAAGCCCGTCATATTGGGGCATGACCATATCTAAAGTCATGGCGTCGGGTTGGAGCTCCGCGAATTTTTCTACCGCCTCTTGTCCGTTGGTAGCTTGACCCACCACTTCCCAGCCAGCGGCCTCTACTGTGTCTTTGATCATTTCACGAATGATCATCGCATCGTCGGTGATTAGGAGTCTTTTTGACATGGCAGTGGTCGTCCTTTTATATGCACAGCTTGAAATTTTAGATTAGTCGTGTGGTATTGTCTGCAAATTCAACTGAACATTCACAGCCGATTGGATTGAAGATGAATTTACGTCCTTGCGTACCTCGGAGATCTTCTCCCAGCACTTGCACCTTCGCGATTTGCAGTTGTTTTTTGATCTCGTCAATCGTTGCAGTAATTAAGGCTTCTTTGTTCTCATTCTTGAACATAAGTGACCCGCCTGCAATTTTTGCTTGTAAGCAACCGATGGCAGCCCCTTGTTGCTGTAGCTGATTGACCATTTCTTCTATCGCTAAATCAGCCGTTCGACCCAATTCTTGTTTTTTTGTGCTAGTTGACGTTGCGTGGACAACATGGGCAACTGCACCAATTTGTGTTGCTATATCATAAATCGCAATGCCGATTCCTGATCCAAGGATCGTGCAGATCGAAGTCTCGCCTGATGCGATTGTAATTTGTCCGAACCCAAGCATTTTGGGCTGAACGGTTAGTGATTCAGTGGGGCTCATTTGTTTTTTGCCTGAAACTTTGGAGTAAGTGATAACTGAAGATTCAATCAAGAGTCTTCGTGTTAACAGCTTGCCTTTTGTGATTTTTCCATTGCAGTCCGCATTCCACTATTCGGAATAAAGAAAACGTTCCAGTTCAATTCTTCTGTCCCTTTGCAGAATGTAGTCCGGCAAATCAAGACTTTATCTTCGGTGATGGCCTGCTCCATGAGAGCTTGTTCTAACACACTGGCACCGTAGTCTTGAATGAAATACGGAGGTGATGGCACCAGGTTGGCTGAAACCAGATCACTCAACGCATTTAAGTAGGCACATCCAAGGATGTTGCCTGTTTCATTCAGTGCAGATTTCTCTAAGTCGCTCCAAACTTCATCGGTTTCAACTTCTCGATTGATTAAGGTGGCAGCTAGTTGGCGACCATTCTTCTCGTCGAATGTTAGAATCATGGTTCCGCCGACTTCTCCATCGAGTGTCATGACTACCATGGTGAAAAATTCCATTCCGAGATTGAGATCTTCCGATACCGATTCTAACGAAACTTCACTCAATTCATCGAGGCTAAGGCTGATTTGACCATTGGTCCAAGTACTCATAGCGGCTGAAGCATCTTCAGTTGCCTTGTTAAAAGTATGGTGTAGTAGTTCTAAACGTGGACTGTCATAATGTGTTTTATTGGTCATCAATGTCTCCTAGATGCTCGCCAGTTGGCGATTTCCTGCTGAGGCTAAATGTAGTAATGTTGCTGTGTCTAGAATCAAAGAGACTGATCCGTCTCCTAGAATACTAGCACCAGATATTCCCGTTACGTTTCTGTAGTTTTCTGCTAGAGATTTGACAACGATGTCTTCCTCGCCAAGCAGACTATCGACCGCAATGCCGACTTCTTTGCCTTCTTGCCCGATAATAACTACGGTAGATTCTGATGCGGTGAACGCTTCGTCTACGGCTGCTGTTGGTTGATCGCCGAGTAGTTCCTCAAAAGTTACGATGGAGACAATTCGATCTCGAACGGTCGCAGTTCGTTTGCCATGAACGGTTGAGAAATCTTTGCTGTGGATGCTAACAATCTCGATGACAGATTCAATCGGGAAGGAATAGATTCCTTCATCAATTATCGCAAGTAGACTAGGAAGAATGGCCATCGTTAAGGGGAGACGGATCGAGAACGTAGTGCCTACGCCTTCGACGCTGTCTACTTCTACCGCTCCATTGATTTCTTCTATCTTAGAGCGGACGATGTCCATTCCCATACCGCGACCGGAAATTTCGGTCACTTTTTCTGCTGTACTGAAGCCAGGTTCCCAAATTAATTGATGAATCTGCTGAGAGGTCATCTTCTCAGAGTCAGCCAGACTGACAATTCCCTTTTGAATTGCTTTTTCTAGCAAACGAACGGTGTTCAGTCCTTTGCCATCGTCGATGACTTGAATGACGATACTGTTTCCTCGATGGAAGGCATCTAACTTCACGGTTCCTTGTATTGGTTTCCCTGCTTTTTTTCTCTCGTCTGGAGTTTCTATTCCATGATCGGCCGAGTTGCGAATCATGTGAATCAATGGATCGCCCAGTTCGTCGATCATTCTCTTGTCGAGTTCCGTTTTTTCTCCACAAATATCAAGGCGAATGCTTTTGTCACGATCACGTGCAATATCACGGATGACTCGGCGAAAACGCCCGAATAGCGGACCGATTGGTACCATGCGAGTGTCCATGATACTCTTTTGAATTCCATCCGAAACACGTTCTAGTTGATGAACGGCCTCTGAGAGATTTCCTACCGAGTTTCTCATTTGCGTGAATTGAGAGTAATCTTTTTGGATCGTTTCAAGATTGGAATGCAGTCGTCTGATATATTGACGCATCGAATCGAGTTCAGTGGGGTCAATTTCCGATTGCCCGTTTTCGCCGTTTGCAATTTTGGTAATCTTTGAACTTAAATTCAGACTATTATCGATCAACTGCGCACTTTGTTTATGAGGCATTGCATCTCGGATTCCATCTCCGAGTTGAGAAAACCTTGCTTTGTTGATGACAAGTTGCCCAGCTAGATTCATCAATTGATCTAATCGATCAATGTCAACTCTTAAAGTTTCTATCGGCTTTGAAATCTGCTCTCGCTGCTTCGATTTGCGTCGATCTTTTGTCTTGTTCTCTTGTGAATTGGTTACCGATTCATTGGAAGTGTTTGGCAATGCCGTGCTCTTCTCAATCGTCTGAGGGGCGGTTTTCTCAGAGACGGTATTGGAAGTTTCACTGTTTTCAGTTGTCAGTGAGGGAGCAGTCTCATCTGCAAGCGGTTTGTCTGTTTCTTGCTCCACTTCTTCGAGGTTGATTTCTCGTACTCCAGAAATTCCGAGTAATGCTTGAACCTTTTCCGCTGTCTGCTCTGTTGCAACAGCAAAAGTAAGGTGTTCAATACGATCGCGTGTCTCGTACTCTTCTTCAGTTGGCTCGCAATAAATGATGTCACTACATTGCGTTAATTTTTCGTACAGTAACTGCGATTTAAGACCTGAAAGAGGTAGATTCGGTTCTAGGCTGATGTTAATGACAAGTAAATGATCCTGTCGCACTCCAGTCCACGAGAGAATCGCTTCATGCGCTTGTTCGGTACTTGCTATACGATTATCGATCTTTTCTTCAATCGAATCTATTTTCTCAGTTGAACTGTCATTGGTTTCTGGTGAATTCTTGCTTTGATACGTGGCCATTAAATTAGCGGCCAGATAAGCAAAGTCATCGTCAGAGGTCGTTCCTTGTTTTAGATCTTGTACATATTTGCGAAGACCATCGGAGCAATTGAGCATTGCATCGGTCAGCGGAAGTGAAAGCCCTTGCTCTGAATCATTTAGCTCTTGCAAAATATCTTCCATGAAATGTGCAAGTTTGGCAGGTCGATGGAGTCCGACAGCGGCAGCCGACCCTTTAATGCGATGTGTGCAGATCAACAAATGATTGTTGTTCGAGCCATCAGTTTCGTCGTCGTGTGTGAGCAATGTGTCTGCAATTTCATCGATGGTCGAATCTGCCTCGTCAATAAAGATCGACAGGTATTTTTCTGGGATCGTCTCATCGTCTTGGATTGGGGCGAATAACTCTGCGTATTTTTCTTGGAAAGCATCGTTTGCGGCGTTTAGATCTTCCGCTTCTTCTAGGCTGTCTACCGTATCAACAGTCGTTGGACCGTTTTTAACATCTGCTTGGTTGCCAGTTTCAGCATGTTCCAAAGCGTCTTGCATTTTGGTGAGAATTGTGCCGTAATCAATCGCTTCGGTAGCACCAGATTGCAGTTGATCGTTCATGCCGGAAAGAGCCTGAACTGATTCATGGGTGACTTCAAGTAGCGGACCACTAAATGACAATTCTTCCGTGCGAACTGCTTTCAATAAGGTTTCTAAGTTGATCGATAAGCAATTGATGTTTGAAAGCCCTGCCATACTGGATAGCCCAGTAAGGCTGTGTACTGAACGAAACAGGTTGCTAATATGTTTCTCTTCAGCATGGCTCAACAATGCTTCGTCAGTTTGCTTGGTCTGCTCTTCGACAACCAACAGTATTTGATTGATTTGAGAAATCAACGGTGTTGATTCTAATAAAAAATCGGCATGTTGATTTTCATGCACGGCATCGTTTGGTGTGGATTCGGTAGTCATCGTGTTGTGATCCTTGTTCCCTAAGCGTTTGAGTGATTACTGTTTGCGAAATAACCAAGGGTGTAATCGCTCGTAGCCTTGCATCATGTCACCGATTCCTTCAGCTCCCCCTGCAACAAGATAGCTGCCAGGTTTCATGAGTTTGGAAACATGTTTAATGGCGGTTAGCTTTGATTCCGTGTTGAAATAGATCAATACATTTTTCAGAAAGACTAAATCAAAAGGACGTTCGTTGAGTGAATTTAATAAATTATGCTGTTTGAAATTAAGCAATTTTTTGATTGTTGGCTTGGCTTGCCATACATCGACTTGGCCCATGCGGTCAAAATACCGTTTCTTCATGACATCTGGAACAAGTTTCATCGCACGTTGATTGAAGACACCTTCACGAGCTTTTTCAACCGCGCCGATACCAATATCAGTACCAATGATGTTGATTTCCCAGCCCTGTTGCAGGCCGATTCCATCTAAGACGCAACATGCAATTGAATGAGCTTCATCGCCTGTGCTGCAAGCGGCTGACCATACGCGAAGATTTTTTTGTCGTTTATTGTGTGTGACTTCTTTGACGAATTCCGGCATGAAAGTTTGTTGTAACCATTTCCAGTGAGTTTCGTCACGAAATAGATACGTTTCATGCGTGGTGATTTCTTGTAGAAAACAGTCCCACTCGGGGTTCGACGGTTTAAGGCTCTTTAAGTGCTTGATGTACTTATCGAAGCAATCAATGCCGGTTGCTTTTAGACGTCGCCTGAGTCGGTTAGACATGAGTTGTTTTTTTTGCAATGAAACTTGAATGCCTGCTGTGTCGTAGATCAACTTGGCATATTTTTTCATTTGCACGTCTGTAACTTCTTGGGTCATCACATTGACCATAGTTTCAATTCCTCTTCGGTGCATCTGTGGGTTTTTGTTGAGTTGGATTCAGAATTAAGCCAAAAACCCTTCATGCCTTATCAAGGCATGAAGGGAGGCTTTACTTTTCAATTTACTCAGTTTTGAAACCGCTGACCAAGTCACGAAGATTGGTGGCTTGTGAGCCAAGTTCTTCGCTGCTGGATGCCATTTCTTCTGATGCGGCAGCCGATTGCTCGGTGATCTGAGATACCGATTGAATTGCGTTCGCAACTTCATTGGCATTCTGAGATTGTTCAACCGTGGCTGTTGCAATTTCAGAAATCTTGTTGGCAGTTGCTTCGACGCCTTGGATGATTTTATCCAGGGCAGCACCTGTTTGTGCACTGAGGGTCGCACCATCTTCT
>NVWB01000291.1 GCA_002733575.1 Blastopirellula sp.
ACTTAGGCAGTCGCTTGGTGGTTTGTGATAAAACTTAATGTGCCGATTTCGCGTTCAATGTAATCACAGAGTGCATAGATAAAGATCACCACGCCGAACATTTCACACGCTTCTTCCAAAGTCACAATGCACGCATACGCCAAATTGTTTTCACCGGAAGCATCTGCGATGGTTGCGCTGATCATCTCGATGCCAATGGCACCTCCCACAAAAACTCCGCCCGCTGCAAAAAACAGCAACATGGTCGCCCTGGGAAGTTGCAAGACAAAGCGAATAAAGAACGTAAACATGGCGACTACGAACAGGCTGCCTGGAATGACCCAGGGATAATACAGGGCTCCACCCATTTTGAAATACTCACGCATTGGGTCGATGGGATATTCGTGAAGCATGGCGATTTCATCGGCAGATAATAACAGGAACAGGGCCGATAACGCGAGCCAGTGGAAACGGTACGGCTCGGTTCTTTGGATCTTGACTGCGGCAATGATCAACAATAAGAGAGCGGCCACTGCCAGTGCAAACGAAGAGTACCAGGTAGGGATATTGGACTCTAAATCAACATAAAAAGCGGGCACCAGGCCTTTGAGCTTTGGGTGGTCAAACACGTGTGCAGAGATCTGGCCCAGCATGCTGATCGTAAGCAGCAGAATTACCACTGCGAGAAAGAATCCAGCAACCCGCTTGGCACTCGGTAATGATATTTGGTTCTGCATGCGACAATCTTCCTAAGGTATTTGATGTCTCTTTTTCAATACACCCATTCGGTGTGTATATAAAGAGCCTGTTATAACTTAGGTAGAGAATTGGCGAGGGGCAAAAGAAGCGAACTGCCGAATGCTTGAATTCAGACTCGACAGTTCGGCTTGTAGCAATTGCAGGGTTTGCGATGATTTGCGATACGCTGTGCCAGTTACTTGGAACCAGAAACTACACATTCAGTTTCGAGATCGTGTCAGTCAACAGTTTCCCCAATCCTTCGACCCGCTGTTGTTTTTTTTCGTCTATCAGATTGCCTGACTCATCGAAAGCCTGATAGGCGGATGGAATGGCAATTTGTTCTGGCAACATCAACACGCCGATGCTACTGAGAATGGATCGCACATGCACGAGCCCTCGAAGCCCGCCCAGCCCGCCGGGTGATGCACTCATGATGGCCGCGGTTTTTCCCTTGTAGGCAATCATCGGCGGTTCGCCTTCAGCAGGACGTGAGGCCCAGTCGATGGTGTTTTTTAACAGCGGCGAGATCGAACTGTTGTACTCTGGCGAGGCGATTAAAAAGCCATCGTGGCTGGCAAACAGTTGTTTCAGCTTGACCGCGTTCTCTGGCGTGCCTTGTTCTTTTTCTAAGTCTTCATCGAACAGCGGCAGCGGGTAATCTTTCAAATCAAGCAACGTCACAGAGGCCCCTTCGAGCGCGGCTCCTTTGGCGGCGATTTTGACCAATGCCTTGTTGAACGAGTCTTTGCGTGCGCTTCCTGCGAAAGCAATAATTTTGGGTGCGTTCATCGTGGGTTATTTCCTTTTAAGTTTAAGCAGTAACTGTTTCAGCCGCCTCTTTGTTTTTTGACCAAAGGTTGTCAAGGCTCATTGGACCTGATCCGTTGGCGATGATAAACAGCATTGAGCCCATCAAGGCCATGTTTTTCATGAAGTTAATCGTTTCCATTTGTGCCTGTTGCGGATCTGCGACAGTCCAGAAGTCATGAAAGTAATAGGTGGCGAGTACCAGAAAGATTAACAATAATCCTGCCCCAGGACGAGCCTGAAATCCGGTGATGACTGACAAGCTGCCAGCGATCAAGAAGAAAATAGCGCCCATCAGCATGAACTCAGGTGCAGGTACACCTTCGGCTTTCATATAAGCGGCGGTGCCTGTGAAATTCGGGATTTTGTTTCCAACGGCACTCATCAGAAAAATGGTGGAGAGCATAATTCTTCCGAGTACGGTGATAAAGCCTTGAATTTTTGGGTTCATTTTTCGTTCCTTAGTTTAAATCGAATAACATGATTTCAGCAGATTGTTCTGCGGTAATTTCTAATTTTGTTTCATCACTAATTGCGGCTCCATCGCTGGTTGATAGCGTTTGGCCGTTGAGCGAGACACTTCCTCGCAAGACTTGTAGCCAAGCGTGACGGTTCGTGTTCAACGTATATTGAACCGTTTGGTTCTCTGTTAGCTTCGATAGATAAATGCGTGCATCTTGATGAATGGCCAGCGACCCATCTTCTGCATCAGGCGATGCCACCAGTCGCAATCGATTGTCCATGTCGGCATCGTCAAACCGCTTTTGTTCGTAGCTGGGCGTAATTCCTTTCTCGCTGGGTGTTAGCCAGATTTGATAGAGATGGACTGGCTCTGTGGCAGAGGGATTGAATTCGCTGTGTGTGATTCCGGTGCCTGCCGACATGCGTTGGAATTCGCCTGGGGTCAGAACTTCGCCGTTGCCCATGTTGTCTTTATGCTGCAACGCACCTTCGAGTACATAGGTAACAATCTCCATGTCGTTGTGCGGATGCGTGCCGAACCCTTGACCAGGGGCAATTCGATCTTCGTTCATTACACGCAACGAACGGAAGCCCATGTTGTTCGGGTCATGGTAACCGGCAAATGAAAATGAATGATTGGCGTCAAGCCATCCATGATTCATGTGCCCTCGGTCTTCTGATTTTCGTAATCGAATCATCACTCTATCTCCTTTACATGACAATAGTTTACATGTCAACTATATGGCTAAAAAAAAGTTATTTGGTTGTTGACTTCAATAAAGGGGCTCTCGCTTTTTCTAATAAGCGAACAAGCTCTTTGAGTTCCGCTTGGGTCATATGGCCAACCAGTTGTTCGTGCATCGCTTCGAGCGGTGTGTCCATTTTATCGATAATTTTCAACGCTTTTTTAGTAATGGCCACGTAGACCACGCGGCGATCTTCTTCGCACCGCTGCCGGGTCACCATTTCGGCTTTTTCAAGGCGATCAATCAATCCGGTAATCGCAGGTACCACTTGAATCAGTCGATCGGCAATCTCCAGCGAAGGCAAAGGTTTTCCTTCGCCACGTAATATCCGCAAGATGTTATATTGCGAAGGAGTTAGCCCAAATTCACGAAACAAGCGAATAAATTGGTTGTGAAATTGATCGTTAGTACGCAGCAAATTCAACAACGCTTCCGCCTTGAGCGACTTAAAAGGGGTCTTTTTCTTGACTTCGTGCTGTAATTGATTGCCCATACTGTTCTCTCCTGCAATATACTTTACATGTAAGCTATCGTCATGTCAACAGATAATCTTGAGAGTTTTACCAAAACGCAATAATGCGTCGGGATATTAGTGTCCTCGAAACCCGGGTTAGTTGGTTGACTTTTCAATGCGGTAAAGATGTTTTTCGGTTCTAATGAAGAGCGAGTTCTCTGACACCGCAGGCGTGGATCTGAGGTTGTCTTTTGTTAGAGGGTTCGTTGCCAAGATCTCCAGTTTTCGTCCTGGTTTGATCACGACACACACACCATCATCATTGAATAAGTAGATACGGTTTTGGGTGAAAACTGGTGAGGCCGAATAAGATCCAGGAATGCGTTCTTTCCATACAAGCTTGCCTGTTTTTGCTTCGAGGCAGGTCATAACGCCTGTGTGATTTACTAAGTACAGAAGATCGCCTATCAGCAATGGCGAGCACCGGCGAGGCATCATCTTTTTTTCTATCCAGGCGACATGGCTATCAGTAACATCACCACTTCCGTTAGGTCGAATTGCCCACAGCTCGGGGTTGTCTCGGTCGACGGTTGCAAAAACTAGACCGTGACCATAAACGGGTCTTGGTGCCTGGGAAAATCCATGATGCTGTACTTGCCAAAGCTCTTTGCCCGTTACAGGGTCGTACGAAAACAACCCTTTGCCGCCGTTGCTGATAAGCTGAGTTTGTTCGCCTGTCGAAATAACAATCGGCATACCGTAGGCTTTCCTTTGATTCACGGGAACATCGCTGTAATCTACCGATCTGGGTGTTTTCCATACTGTCTTGCCAGTCAGTTTGTTCAGTGCAATCACGTACTGAAAATCTCGCCCGTCGACGTTTACAACGAACAGATCACCTACGAGCATCGGAGAGCTGGCAGGGCCTGCGCCTGTTTCGTGGTCACATTTCAAGTCACGTCGAGTCCATAAAATTTTGCCAGACTTGGTGTCGAGGCAGGCGGTTCCATAAGTTCCGTAATGGAGGTAAACGCGATCTTGATCAATTACCGAAGTTGGGGTGGCATAGCTATTTTCAGAGGAGATCTTTTGAGGTTTTTCAATCTCAAAAATAGGGATATCGTGAAGGATATCCCCCGTTTTCTTATCGATACAAATCGCGAACATTTTATGGCCGTCAAGAGTTGCTGTTGTCAACCAGATCTGGTTTCCCCAAATAACCGGAGACGACCACCCTTTATCATGAATGCGAGTTTTCCAAACCACATTCTCCTCTTCATTCCAGTTCAATGGCAGGTTGGTTGTCTGGATGTGTCCATCGCCGTTAGGACCACGAAATTGTGGCCAGTGTTCTTGTGCTTCGAGCGAATGCGAAAGACAACATACAAGTAGGCAGAAAAGTAGTATTCGCATCAGTCGATACCTAAGATGGTTAGCATTATGAATAATGAACTGGATTGAACCTTACGTGGCCAGATAGCCTGCCATTATAAGCGCCCAATAGATGGTCTACAACTATAATTTCAATTGAAAACCAAACGCCTGGCTGCACAGAAGGTGGCCGAGATTATCTAGCCAGCAGAATTACTATGGGCCGCTTCTGCTTTGTCGCGGGCTTTGACAAGCAGGCGATTGAGTTCGGTCAACTCTTCTTGTGACAGGTGACCCAGAGTATTTTGGTGAATTTGATTCAGAGGGTCATGCATCGATCCGATTAGCTGCTTGCCCTTGTCAGTCAACGCGATCAAAACAACACGACGGTCTTCAAGTGATCGATTGCGGGTCACTAAACCTGCTTCTTCCAAACGATCCACTAAGCGGGTGATATCGGGAACTCGGGTCACCATTTGGCTGACAATTTCTAAGCAGGGTAAACCTTCGGCCGAATTGCCTTCGAGAATTCTGAGGATATTGTACTGAGCACTAGAGAGGGCATTTTTCTTGAGCAACCGATTGGGGGCTGCCGACAGCATATTGTGCGTTCGCAACAAATTGAGATAGGCCTCTTGCTCTAACGAGTCAAAGGGCTGTTGTTTTTTTAGTTGCTGTTGAAGGATGGATTCCATCGAAACTCACAATGCGAAGTGAATGGCAAAATTGCCTACCACTACAATAATTGTTCTAACAGCTAAAAAGGTCAAGCCGTGTACTGCTTGAATCGATTGGAAACACCAAAAAGACCTAGAATCAATCACCTATTCGATGCAAATAGGGTCGAATTCATATTGATTGACTTCAATGGTTTTGTCACGATCATTCCACATAGGCAGCTAGTCTTAAAGAATACCCGCTTAAACTGAGTGAGTGCCTCGTGAAAATAATTAGCAAACTGAAGAGCGAATTTCGACGATTTAGCACGCGTTTTCGACGATTTAGCACGCGTTTTCTGCTTTCTCCTATTAGAGATGTGAGAGTTGCGAAAGCGGTGGAGCCTATCCGAGGTCAGTTTCCGGACCAACTTCAATCGGATGAATTGGTTGTGGTGGGCATGATGCGTGACGCAGAGCTGCATGTCGAATCCTTCGTTAAGCATCATCTTGCATTAGGCGCTAAGCAGATTGTGTTGCTGGATAATGGTTCGGTGGATTCGACCGTACAATTGGCAAGCCAGATGGATCAGGTGACTCTACTTCGCTGTACTCTGCCGTTTAGCAAGTATAAATATGCCATGCGTCGCTATTTGGTTAAAACCTACGGGCAAAAGTGTTGGGCACTTGCTATGGATATTGATGAGCGGTTTGACTTTCCCTGTTCGCAAGAAATTACGCTAAAAGACTTATTGCTATATCTAAACCAAGAAGGGTACACGGCCGTTACGGGGCAAATGCTTGATCTTTATTCAGACACAGAGCATACAAAATGGCCCACGACTGGCGACGACCTCGTTCAACAAAGCTGCTGGTATGATCTTGAGAGCATCACGACAAGGCCGTTGAAAAACCGCCAAGGTCGCTCACAACATTTGAGTGCACTCAAGCATCATAAAGGAGGAGTTCGGTTTGCTGGTTTTGAGATGCAGGATCTTCCTACGTTGACAAAGTTTCCCTTGTTGTTTCCTTCCGCAGGCGTGTTGCCATCCGAATCATCTTCGCACAATATTCGAGGTGGCAAACTGGCCGATATCAGTTGTTTAATCAAACACTATAAATTTCATGGGAAGTTTGTAGAGCAATGCCAAGCGGCGGTGACAAGTGAATCCTACTTTAGGCAATCGCTCGAATATCGTCAGTACCTGCATGCTTTAGAGAGTGATTCAGAACTCAATTTAAAGACGGATCGCTCACAAAAATTGGAATACACGGATCAATTAATCGACGATGATTTTCTGGTCGTCTCAGACGCTTATCGATCTTTTGTACAACAACAGCAAGGTTTTAAATCTAAAGTTGCTGCTTAGCACAGAAAAAAGCGGCGTCTGTCTCTTAAAAACAGACGCCGCTTGGCAAGAATAGATTTTCAGTCTTGGTCAAAACTAGTCTTTGGCCAATGCGGTTTCGATAGCTTTAATCACGTCTTTTGAATCAGGTTTTACTTTGGTTCTAAATCGTTCGATGACGTTTCCATCACGATCTACCAAGAACTTTTCGAAGTTCCATTTGACATCGCCTGGATCTTTGGGGAACGACTTCAGCTTCTTATAAATTGCCGAAGTGTTTTTCCCGTTGACATCAATCTTCGCGAACATGTCAAACTTTACGCTGTAAGTGGAGTCACAGAACTCGCGAATTTGCAAAGCCGAACCTGGCTCTTGGCTGCCAAACTGATTACAAGGGAAGCCCATCACGACGAGCCCTTTTTCTCCATAGGCTTCATGCAAGGCTTGAAGCTGTTTGTATTGTGGCGTGGCACCACATTTACTGGCCACGTTGACAATCAACAGCACTTTGCCATCGTATTTTTTGAGGTCAACTTTTTTGCCTTCAAGCGTATTGGTTTTGCCTGTCAACAAAGATGGTTTGTCAGCAGCCGAGGCAACTGTGATCAATGAACAGATCATCAATCCGCTAAAAATAGTACACAGCGATTTTCGCATGAGAAAGTCTCCTGTTAAATGTTGGAGAGACAGTCGATGTCTCTGAGTTTATTACGGAGCCTGGGGCAAACAAACTGAAATAACTGGATAGCTCAAGTTTGCTGCAAATAGCTCGGGGTGGGTGGAAAATGCCACGGCACGCCTGCGAATCGGCAGCCGCAACAAGGCAGGTCTTCCTCTAGTGTAGCCATTTTGGCCGCAAAAGAAAACGAACTTCTGAGAAAAAACCGGGCACTTTGCAATTTTCTCGTTCTTTCGATTCGCATGCAATAAATCGATGGGGTAAACTATCGTGTTCGTATAGAGGGTGCTGAAATCGCTGATGCGGATTGATTTCCTCTAGTTCTACGGTTTTTTCTTCATTCACAAGTAATTGAGATTTTCATCATGAAACGACTTCACTTGCTATTGGCCTTCGCCCTGCTGATGACTTCGGTCGTCTCGGTTTGGGCCAAAGAGACGCGCCCTAATCTATTATTTATTATGTCGGATGACCATTCTTACAATGCGTTGTCTTGCTATGGCAGCAAAATTAATAAGACCCCGAACTTAGATCGAATTGCTAAAGAAGGTATCAAGTTCAATAACTGCTTGGTGACCAATTCGATTTGTGGTCCTTGCCGTGCGGTGATTTTGACCGGCAAGTACAGTCATCAAAATGGATTTGTGCGAAACGGAAATACGTTCAACGGAGAGCAACTCACGTATCCAAAGCTGCTGCAAAAAGCCGGTTATCAAACCGCCGTGTTTGGCAAGTGGCATTTGAAGAGTGACCCGACTGGATTTGATGACTGGGAAGTGCTGGTTGGGCAAGGGCCTTATTACAACCCACCGATGAAGTCAGCAGCCGGCACAAAAAAATATACTGGCTACACCACCGAGGTCATCACCGACATCACCATGAAATGGTTGAAAGAAGGACGTGATCCAGATAAACCGTTTCTATTGGTTTATCAACACAAGGCTCCGCATCGTAACTGGCAGCCTGGCCCTGACTACTTAGATCACTACGATGACGTTACCATTCCTGAACCAGCTACACTGTTTGATGATTATCAGTACCGTGCATCGCCAGCCAGAAATCAGGCGATGGAAATCGCGACGCACATGAACGCAAACGACTTGAAGCTGAACCCACCTCGCAATCTTACGCCTGAGCAAAAAGCAAAATGGGACGCCGCGTATGGGCCGAAGAACAAAGCCTTTAAAGCGATGAACTTGGAAGGCAAAGCTCTGGTTCGTTGGAAATACCAACGCTACATCAAAGATTACCTCCGCTGTATCGATGCCGTGGATGACAATGTTGGCATCGTGCTTGACTACCTTGACGAATCTGGCTTAGCCGAAAACACATTGGTGGTTTATACCTCGGATCAAAGTTTTTACTTAGGCGAACATGGTTGGTTTGACAAGCGTTGGATGTACGAAGAATCTCTGCGTACACCTTGCATCATCCGCTGGCCCGGCCACATCAAACCAGGTAGCACCAATGACGAGATGATTTCTAATCTTGATTTTGCTGAAACCTTTTTGGATATTGCCGGCGTTGATGTTCCCAAAGAAATGCAAGGCGCAAGCTTCAAAGATATGTTGAATGGTAAGACCATCGACAACTGGCGCAAGAGCTTCTACTACCATTACTACGAGTTCCCAGGGGCTCACTCGGTTGCTCGGCATTACGGAGTTCGAACCGAACGCTATAAGCTAATCAGCTACTATGAATTGGACGAATGGGAGCTTTTTGACTTGAAAAAAGACCCCATGGAGATGAAAAGTGTCTACGGTTCTGATGGTTATAGAAAAGTTCAGGCCGACATGGAAAAAGAACTCGTTCGTTTGCGTGAATACTACAAAGACGATGGAAGCATCGAGGATTTCGGGATTAAACCCCCGATGAAAAAGAAACGTGGCAAGAAATAGATCGCGTTTGATCAATCATTTTCAACACCCACGCCTTGGCTTGAGATTTCAAGCCAAGGTTTTTTTTATTGACTTTTGGCTTAATTACTTGGTAACTTCAAGATAGGAAAAATGTGTTCTACAGAATTCGTCTGGTCACAGGCAGTCGGGATCAGTATTGTAGGACCGCATGTAAAACTACTTTCGACTTGTTATTTCCATTGGAAGCTTCGTCATGGCCAGCAAACTGCCCCATCTCATTGTACTCTTGTTGCTAGCATTCACATTCCAAGTCTCTGCTTCGGCACAAGATGCGGCAACGACGAATCGCTTAGTGGCCGAGGCTTCCAAGCTGAGTCAATCGGCTGACTCGATTGAATCGTTTACCAAGCTTTTAGATATCTGCCGCCAAGCAAGGGCACTGCCATTGGTTGGCGAGCACGAAAAATATTTCCGTGAACTATCTTCTTGGAGCTATAACAAACGTGGCGAATTGCTGTCGTCAGAAGCGAATAAGCTTGAAGATAATCACGCGCGACTCGTGGCCGAAAAAAAATCGTTACTCGATTTTGAAAATGCGGTTCGTTTGAACCCTAGATCGTGGAAATCGGTCCATAATCGTGGAGTCAGCCATGCGGTGATTGGTGACACCCAAAAAGCGATGGCCGACTTTAACGCAACGATTCGACTCAACTCTCGGTTCGCAAATGCTTGGTACAATCGAGCGGAACTGAAATACCAATTGGGTCAATATACGCAAGCAATTTCGGACTATAGCCAAGCGATCCGACTCGACCCCAAAGATGCAGCGGCTTACAACGGACGGGGGCATTCTCGCTACTTGCTGGAGCAGTATAAAGCTGCCTTGTCTGACTATTCACAAGCGGTTCGCTTGGCACCGAATCAAATGGAAGGGTACGCCAATCGGGCAGACGCGCTGAGCGATTTAGGTTATTGGGAAACCTCGATTCGAGATTATCAACAAGCACTGAAAATTGATGCTAAAGCAGACCGCGCGAAACAAGGGCTGGCCTGGGTGCTAGCAACTTGCCCTGATGTTCAGTTTCGCAATCCACAACAAGCGGTCCGATATGCCCAAGAAGCATTGGCAGATCCTACCGGCAAAGATTATCGATACTATGACACGCTGGCCGCAGCTCAAGCAGCGGCTGGAAAATACACCGAAGCACAACAGTCAATCAGCAAAGCGGTTCAACTTGCACCAGAGGCAGATCAAAAACTACTAGAGCACCGCAAGGTTCTCTACGAAGCAGATCAACCCTATCGTGAACCAGGTCGGTAAGCAGTTTGTCTCATTTGCGAAGGTCCATTCTGCTGCTATGAAGCGATGATTTCCCTTGCATTCATGGCGACAAACCTCAGGTTCTCCCGCAATCGGAGAAAAAAGCTCAGATTTTGCCTTCCCTAACGGCGTATCATTGTATACACTTATGGTTGAATCGCTGGATAAAGGAAGGAATCTATCCATTGCTATCATTTAGCAATTTTCCTTTAGAACACGTGAATGCCCTACGACTGGCATTTTATTGGATCAGATACAGCGGTAAACTGTTTAGTCGTAAGTATTTACACTATCAAAAGAGTAGTCAAATGTATTTCCCAGCACAATTTATTCGCATCAAAGAGCGGCACATCGTGGTCGGTCCGGGAATATACTCTTTGTAAATTGGCGGCCTTGAGGCCCCTTTCTCTTTGAGCAGGCTAGACCAATTGATCTAGTCTCAAAGCCGAAAGTTTGTAAGGTGCGGCAAATAAATTGCCGATAAACACCAAAATTCCAGACTTCCGCGATAAGGATTTAGGTTCCTCGCCTAAGCTGCCTAGCCGTAACAGGCACACCCCAATAGACAAACCGATAGAGAACTTCTTTCTCTGTTAATCCAGATACTCGTTTTCTGTGCAACGGTTGCGCAGAATTTGCTCCCTTACTTCGTTCCAACTTCCAACAAGCTAAATTGAATCATGGACCTCGCTAAACTACGTAACATCGGTATTTCTGCCCACATCGACTCTGGTAAAACCACGTTGAGTGAGCGTATTCTTTATTACTGTGGTCGTATCCACAAAATCGAGGAAGTCCGCGGTGACGGTGACGGGGCGACCATGGATCACATGGAACTCGAAAAAGAACGTGGAATCACGATCACTAGTGCTGCCACATCGGTTGAATGGGAAGGGCACCCAATCAACTTGATCGATACGCCTGGTCACGTTGACTTTACTGTTGAAGTGGAACGTAGTTTACGTGTACTCGATGGAGCCATTTTGGTGCTCTGTTCAGTCGGTGGCGTGCAAGCACAATCGTTGACGGTTGATCGTCAAATGAAACGCTACAAGGTTCCTCGCTTGGCGTTCATCAATAAGATGGACCGTACTGGTGCCGATGAGCACAGCGTGGTTGAGCAAATGCGTGAGAAGCTAGGTGTCGATGCTATCCCTTACCAAATTGCGATCGGTAAAGAGATGAACTTCAAAGGCGTAGTTGATCTGATCGATATGCAGGCCATCTATTACGATGGTGACAAAGGTGAAAAAGTTCGCAAAGAAGAGATTCCTGCCGACTTGCTTGAAAAAGCGCAAGAAGCTCGTGCTCACATGCTCGAAGCACTTTCGCTTTACAGCGATGAACTGATGGAATTACTGTTGAGCGAAGAAGAAGTCCCTGCTGATTTGATTCACAAAGTCACACACGACGCTGTGATCAATTTAGACATTACTCCTGTCTTCCTGGGCACTGCATACAAAAACTGTGGCGTGCAGACCTTGTTAGATGCCATTCTCCGTTACTTGCCTTCACCTTTGGAAATTGATTACAAAGCCAAAGATTGGGAAGATCAAACCAAAGAAATTCAACTGGAATGTAAAGACGATGCTCCTTTTGTCGGCATGGCTTTCAAGATTGTGGAAGACACCTTTGGTCAGTTGACTTACACACGTATCTACCAAGGAACGATCAAAAAAGGTGGAACTTACGTTAATCAACGTACCGGTAAATCAGACCGTTTCTCCCGTATTGTAAAGATGCACTCGAATAAACGCGAAGAAGTTGACTCCGCAGGTGCAGGCGATATCGTGGCCGTATTAGGTGTCGATTGTGCATCGGGTGATACCTATGCCGAAACACGCAAGTTTTGCTCGTTGGAAAATATCTTTGTGCCTACGCCTGTGATCAAGATCTCGGTTGAACCGAAGAATCGAGATGACAGCGACAAGCTAGGAAAAGCCTTGCAGCGTTTCCGTAAAGAAGATCCTACGTTCCACGTGTTCACCGATGACGAAACCAACGAAACCATTATCGCCGGAATGGGTGAGCTGCACTTGGAAGTTTACGTTGAACGGATCAAACGTGAATACAAAGTGGAAGTCCTCACAGGGCCACCCAAAGTTTCTTATCGTGAATCACCAACCCAAATGGTTGCATTCAATTACAAACATAAGAAGCAAACCGGTGGTTCAGGTCAGTTCGCTCATATCGTTGGTAAAATGATGCCCATCGAAGCAAGTGATGAAACCGAAGAAGATTTTGTCTTTGAAGATAAAATTTCTCAGGGACGTATTCCCAAAGAATACATTCCTGCTGTCGAAAAAGGTTTCAAAGATCATCTCGGTAAAGGCCCCGTGGCTGAGTTCCCAGTGGTTGGGCTTAAAGTGGTTTTGGAAGATGGTTCCTATCATGATGTCGACTCTTCGGAAATGGCGTTCCGCACAGCAGCCAAAGGTTGTTTCCGCGAGAACTTCATGAAGATGAAACCTACCTTGCTTGAGCCAATCATGAAAGTAGAAATCGAAGTGCCTGAATCCTTCCAAGGACCAGTCACCGGAGACTGTATTGGTAAACGTGGAATGATCGCCGCTTCCGAAGTGAATCAAGGCACCACAATCATCACCGCCGAAATTCCACTGGCCTCGATGTTTGGT
>NVWB01000292.1 GCA_002733575.1 Blastopirellula sp.
AAGACTTCGAGCAGGCAGTGAGCTCATGGGTGGATGCAGGAGAAAAGATTGTCATCATGATGGACGCCAACAGTGATGTGAGAGACGGCGAACTGGCAACCATGCTAAAATCAAGGGAGAACCGGCAGAATCTAGTTCGCATAAACATTCTTACGAAGGCGATCTTGTCAAACGCTTTGAAGATCCTGGTGGGCACGCCATTGGCGTAAAAGCCCCTGGCGGGATGGTCGTTCGGACCGATCTTGATGGAAGTTATTATGAAGTCCTCGCAGGCGGGTTACGCAATGCGTATGACTTAGTCTTCAACCGGCAAGGCGATCTTTTCGTTCACGATTCTGATATGGAATGGGACGAAGGACTGGCCTGGCATCGCCCAACTCGCTTGCTGCATATTCTACCTGGTTCAGAATTCGGGTGGCGTAGCGGATGGGCCAAGTGGCCAGAATACTACCCCGATAGCGTGCCAAGTGTTCTCGATACCGGAGCAGGTTCGCCGACTGGCATGGCCGTTTATGATCATCATAAATATCCGCCAGAATACCAGAATCGATTGTTCCTCACAGACTGGGCCAACGGACGTTTGATGACTGCCAAGCTCGATAGAAAAGGTGCAGGCTACAAAGGCAAACTCGAACTTTTCTTACAAGGCGATCCATTGACCGTGACCGACTTGGAAGTGGGCCCTGATGGGCTGCTCTACTTCTGCTCAGGTGGACGTGGAACCGAAGGGGGATTGTTTCGGATTAGTTATAAAGGCGAATTGCCCGAAGGTTACGATACGGTCGGAACCGGGATTGCTGCCGCGATTCAACAGCCTCAACCTAACAGTGCTTGGGGCAGACAAAACATTGCTTCGATTCAAATTGAACTCGGAGACAAATGGGGTGAGCAAGTTCAAGGTGTCGCAATCGCAGAAGAAAATCCGCCGCATTTCAGAACTCGTGCGTTGGACTTAATGCGACTTTATGGGCCTGTCCCCAACTTGAGTTTTTTACTGAAACTGACTCGTGATTCTGAACCAGAAGTTCAAATCAAGGCCATCGAGATGCTTAGCCATCATGAAGACACTCGCATCAACCAACGCTTGGAAGAGTTATTGAAAGAGAAGAATCCAACCGTACGCAGAAAAGCTTGCGAGATGTTGACTGAAATCAATGCAGTGATCGCATTGACCAAATTTCAACATTGCTTGACTTCGCTAGACCGATTTGAAGTCTGGTCGGCTCGTCGCTTGCTTGAAAAGCAGGCCATCGACACCTGGTTTGATGAAATAATTAAGACCGACAACCCGCGTCTGTTCAATCAAGGTGCTTTAGCGGCCTTGATTGCTCACCCAACCAAAGAGCGTGCTGTCGCAATCTGCGCTCGCGCAGAGCAACTGCTGGGGGCTTATGTGGGCGATGCCGATTTCATGAATATGCTACGAGTGATTCAGGTCGCCTTGCATCGAGGAAATTTAGAGGCCACCGACATCGGTAATCTGGCTACGATGATTGCCGACGAATTCCCGGCATCTGATCACAATATGAACCGCGAATTAATTCGCACGTTGGCATTTTTCAAAAACTCAAAAATCATCGACCGCTATGTGGCACATCTTGATAGTGGAATTCCGAATACTGAGCGTCTTCATTTGGCGATGCACTTGACCTTCATTAAAGAGGCTTGGACTCCACGCCAAAAACTACAATTGCTAAGTCATTTGGAAAAAGGGCTTGAGATCGACGGAGGCGAAGGTCTGCGTGGTTATGTCGAAATGAGCACGAAGCAATTTGTGAAGAATCTGTCTGAGCAAGAGAAATTCCTCGTGCTGAGTATGGGCCACTTATGGCCAAATGCCGCCTTGGCCACCTTGTTTACCATCTCGGAAACGCCAGATCGTGCGATGCTCGAAACGCTACGGGCCGTTGATCGAGAAATTGCAGGGCGTGAAGGCAAAGTCATTGAACGATTTCGCAACGGAATCGTGGCACTATTGGCCGAAAGTGGCGAAGCTGACATGATGGCCTACTTGCGGGAAGTATTCCAAAACGAACCAGAACGCCGCGGTGCAGTAGCGTTTGGCTTGGCCCAACAACCTAGTGGAGAAAACTTCCCGCTGTTGCTGGAAGCATTGCCTATTCTGGAAGGCAAGTTTGCCACCACCGTATTAACTCAGTTGAAAAACTCGACAGAAACATCGGACGACCCACATCATATTCGCAACGTGTTACTGCTGGGACTGAAGCTCAAAGACCAAGGCGGGCACAGTGCCATTCGAGTGTTGGAAAAATGGACCGGAGAGTTCGTTGCGAAAAACGAACTGCTAGTTGAAGAACGCCTGATTGCCTGGCAAGCATGGTTCGCCGAAACGCACCCTGATTTACCAGCGGCAGAGTTAGTCAACAACGAAGAAAGCAACTGGGACATGAAGGAGCTGATGGATTTTTTCACCGATAAAGAGTTCCACGGCGGCAACCGGGCCAATGGAGCCACTTTGTTCAAGACCGCCAAATGTGCAGACTGTCATCGCCATGGACAATCGGGCGAAGCCGTTGGTCCGGACCTGACATCGATCTCCAAGCGATTCCAAAAGAAACAAATCCTGGAATCGATCCTGTTCCCATCACATATCGTCTCTGATCAATACGCATCGACGAAGATCCTGACGGTCGATGGAAAAACCTACATCGGAATCATGACCGCAGGGTTAGACGATACGATTACCATCATGCAAAACAACGGCGAAAAAGTCACGATTACAGAAGCCGAAATCGAAGATGTGGCCGCGAGTACCAAGTCCGTCATGCCAGACGGGTTGATAGATGCTTTAACCGTGGAAGAAATCGCCGACTTGATGACCTTCATGAACGCAGTGCCAGAAGCCATCGAAACCAATGTGGCTGAGGAAGCAGGATCAATTCAACGATAGAATTGTTGATCTTGAATTCAATCGAACTAATTCACGCCAAGGGTATTCTAGAAATACTCTTGGCGTTTTTTGTAGTAAAGGTATTTCATGACTGTCACTCCCTGTCACGGATGTAATGCAGTTCACGATTCAACGTTGCCTGTCTGCCCTGGTTGCGGTCGCTGCCCAGGTTGTGGGGGCATTGTGATTTCAAAGAAAGATTTGACAAAGCTAAGAACATGTACGCATTGCTCTGCTTCGGTTTGTGGATGCTGTGCCCGATGTCATGCGTGTGGCGAGCTTTGGATTTATGACTGCCCTACATGCACATGTGGATATTTGGCGTCTGAAAAACGTGACTGAAATGATACGGCTCATTTCTTCTGAATACTAGAGTTCTCGTTCCAAGCTGTTATCTACACAAGCAATCTGCGGTTACTCAGCAGTCAAAGTAGTTTCTATTCAATAGAAGCCCATCACCGATATTTCTTGCTCATACAAACATCTTATGCCAATCATCAAGCTAACCACGCATATCGCCGCCCCGATAACCACCGTGTTTGATTTGTCACGAAGCATTGACCTGCACGTTGAGTCAACTTCTCAGACCAACGAACGGGCCGTCAGCGGTAGAACCAGTGGGCTGATTCAATTGGGCGAGGAGGTCACTTGGGAGGCAACCCATTTTTGGATCAAACAACGATTGTCGACTAAGATCGTTCAATACGACCGTCCACATCACTTCCGAGATTCGATGACCTCTGGAGCCTTTCGCCGGTTTGACCATGATCATTATTTTGAAGGCGACGATCAACAGACCATCATGACCGACACGTTTGATTACACTTCACCCTGTGGGCTACTTGGACGCATGGCCGATCAACTCTTTTTAAAACGTCACATGACAAACTTACTTGCAAAACGCAATCAGGTAATCAAGACAATTGCCGAATCGGGGGATGTTGAACAATTTTTGTTGTAGTTTGTAGCGAGGTAAGATAGAATCGTAATCTTCTAGTTCCACATGCATCACTTCTCCTAGCTCACCTTCTACAAAAAGCCAACACCATGATTAGAATTCCCCTCCGCTCTCACGTCCTTGGTCTATTCCTACTCGCACTGCTCACTTCGGCAGGTCTGTACACGTCAACCGCTCAGGCAGCGGACACGTATCAACTCACGGTGGTCACAGATCGAGAGGACGCGTTGTACGAGGTAGGCCAGGAAGCCAAGTTTTTGATTTCCGTTACCAAAAATGGACAGCCGGCCCAGGGGCTAGAAGTCTCTTACGTGGTCGACGATTTCCTATCAGGTGGTGCTTATCCCAGCGGAACCTTGACACTGGATGGCAAGCCTGCGGTGGTGGTTGCTAAAGCCAGCAAGCCCGTTTTTCTGCGATGTACGGTCACTATAAATGGCGAGAAGAAAATCACCACGATTGCCGGGGCAGGGTTCGCTCCGCTGAAGATTAAACCCAGCTTGCCAGCGCCAAAGGACTTCGATAAATTTTGGGCCGATCAGAAAGAACAGTTGGCAGCAGTACCTGCCAAGGCACAACTAACAGCAGTGCCGCAGAATGACGACACGATTGTTTGCTTTGATGTGCAAGTTGATTGCACAGGCGGAGCCCCGGTATCAGGCTATTTTGGTAAACCCAAAGCTGCAAAGCCGAAAAGTTTGCCTGCCGTACTTTGGGTGCATGGGGCTGGTGTTCGTGGCTCTTCATTAAGCAACGCGGTCAAAGGGGCCAAGTCAGGCATGTTGTCTATGGACATCAACGCACACGGAATCGCCAATGGAAAACCGGGGGCGTTTTACCAAGAGCTTTCCGCAGGGCGTTTGAAAGGCTATCCGCATTCTGGTAATGACAGCCGCGATACTACTTACTTCCGGGGCATGTTTCTTCGATTGGTTCGTGCGATTGATTTTCTAACCGCTCAACCAGAATGGGATGGCAAAACGATTGCCGTGATCGGGCACAGTCAAGGAGGCGGTCAAGCTTTGGTAGCCGGTGGCATTGATGACCGAGTGACTTTCATCGCATCAGGTGTGCCTGCCATTTGCGATCATTCAGGTCGTGCAGCAGGTCGAATCAACGGCTGGCCAAAACTTGTACCAACTGGCAAAGACGGAACGCCTGCTGCGGCAGAACTTCAAGCTGGCCGCTATGTTGATGCGGTAAACTTCGCCAGCCGCTGCAAGGCCGATGCCATTATGAGTGTTGGGTTTATTGACCGCACCTGCCCGCCTTCTAGCTGCTACGCCGCCTACAATTTACTGCAAGGCAACAAACAAGTGATCAACAAACCGCTAATGGGCCACGCAGCCCCTGCCGATATTCAAACCGCATTCTTTGACGCAATCTTGAAGCATGTGGAAGATCAGAAGTAGAAATATAGCAACTGGTCCAATCGTATCTACAAGACGAATAAGTAAGTTGGTCATAATTAGGAATCGACCTTGATTTACACATAGTCATGTGTAATAATATGTGTAGAAGGAGGTCGGTTTTTATGGCAACAAATTTAGCGATTGACGAAAAATTACTGACAGATGCCCTTAAGGTCGGTGGACTGAAAACCAAGAAAGCCACTGTGAATGAGGCTCTGCACGAGTATATTCAGCGAAGACAACAGGCCAAGATAATCACTCTGTTTGGCAGCATTGATTTCGATCCGGAGTATGATCACAAGAGAGGACGGTCGCGAAAGTGAACGTGCTCATAGACACCACGATCTGGTCATTAGCTCTACGACGCCAGGAGCAGAAACCGAAGGATCAAGTTCTCATTAATGAACTTTCTGAACTCATTGAGGAAATGAGAGCTGAGATTATCGGACCAATACGTCAAGAGTTGCTGTCTGGTATTGCAGAGACTCCAAAATTTAAAACGGTTAAGCAACATCTCCAGGCATTTGATGACTTGCCCATTACTAGTGTTGACTATGAGGAAGCAGCTCGGCTCTTTAACGTCTGTCGCAAAAAAGGAGTTCAAGGTTCTCACGTCGATTTTCTAATTTGCGCGGTGGCCATACGTCTTTCTATTCCGATATTCACTACGGACAAGGATTTTGCAAATTATTCAAAACACCTAAAGCTGAAACTACATACACCAAGAATCGAATAAAAAAAGCCTGAGCTATTATTAGCTCAGGCTTTTTTTGTTTGGTTATGGTTCAATAATTTGATTATCGATCAAACCATTGCTTCAATTGGTTAAACGTAGTTGCACGGCCAGCTTTGGCGATACTGGTGGTGAGTGGGATTTCTTTAGGGCACACCGCGACACAGTTTTGGGCGTTGCCGCAGAGTTGAATTCCGCCTTCTTCGGTTAACGCGTTCAGTCGTTCTGGTGCGTTCATTTTACCAGTAGGGTTAGAATTAAAGAGTACCACCTGGCTAATTGCATGCGGGCCTACAAAGTTTTTGTCGAAAATTTCTTGCTTACGTTTTTCAAAGTCTTCGTCGGATTCGCCGTTGTGTTGAATCAGTTCCACTTTGTTGTATTGCGGGCAAGCTTCAACGCAACAGCCGCAAGACATACATTCGCTAAGCGGGTACGCCGCTTCTTGCTCGCTACGAGATTGCCTCGGCCCTGGCCCCAAGTCGTAGTAACCATCAACCGGCACCCAAGCTTTGACTTTGGTCAACCCGCGGAACAAGCGTGAACGGTCGACCATCAGGTCACGGATAACCGGGAACTTGCTCATCGGGCGAAGTTGAATTACGTGGTCCGGGCTATCTTTCAGCAAGTTGTCAATCAATGCCGAACATGCTTGTCGCACGCGGCCATTGATATTCATCGTGCAGGCGCCGCAAACTTCTTCCAAGCAATTGCAGTCCCAGTTGACAGGCGCAACCTTTTTGCCATTGTCAGAACGTCCGCTCGCTGCAATTTTTTGCAGCACGCTGATGATGTTCATCTCGGGCTCGTACTGTAAGGTATGCGGTTCCCAATAGCTGGGTTGTCCTGGGCCATCTTGCCGCAGGATTTTGACCGTAAATGATGAGGGCGTCGATTGACTGTCTGCTTGAGCGATCATCGATTTATCACAGCGTTTTAGTAGCTGCCCTTTTCATTGAACTGAAAGTTAATAATTTACACAACGTAATCGTAAAACGGAAAAACAAACTTAAGCTTTTGACTCAGCAGGTTGTTCCGCTTTTTTGGCAGAGCGTTCGCTCCAAACTTCTTCAATCATTTCCGCCCCGACCAAACCGTACAGTCGGGGTCGTGGTGGAATCAGCGAGGTGTCGACCGCTTCGTAAGACAACTCAGGTTCACCATCGTCTTTGCAAACTGCGATGGTTGACTTGAGGAACTTGTCCAAATTCTTCTCGAATTTGTCACACCAAACTTCTGCTTGTTTTCTTTTTTCGCCAAGATCTTTGGCATCCAAACCAGGCATTTCAAACTCAGGTTTGTAATGGGCTCCGCGGCATTCATCACGCTGCAAAGCACCCTTCAGAATAGTTTTGGCCAGCGGGAACATGTCTTGCAATGCTTTGGTGAACATCACATTTTGATTGGTCCAGTTGCCGGTGTCTGATAGCGAGCATTTGGCCGCACGTTGGGTTAAGTCAGAAACCGTACCGTACGCTTTTTCTAAGTCGGCATTGTTACGAACCACCGTGGCCGCTTTGGTCATCACATCGCCCAACTCTTGGTGGATGAGATAAGGGTTTTCGCCGCCATCTTCTTTGAGCATCGCTTTGTGGCGTTGTTGCTGGGCATCAATCGCAGCGTCATAGAGCGACTGTGGTTGATCTTCGGCCGATTGACCAGGGTCGATATTGTTCAGTAAAGTTTCAACCCCAGGTGCCATATACAGCCCTGAGAAGATACAGCTTAATAGTGAGTTGGCCCCGAGCCGGTTGCCGCCGTGATAGTGATAGTCGACTTCACCAAGTGCATACAAGTTAGGGATATTGGTCATTTGATTCTTGGGAGAACCCATTTGCAAACCACCTTCGGCAGTTCGTTCGTAATCAGACCACAGCCCGCCCATCGCGTAATGGACGGCAGGGAAAATTTTCATCGGCGTGTAACAAGGGTCAACGCCTTGGAATTTGCGATAGATGTCTAAAATACCGCCCAGCTTGCGGTTCAATTCTGCGGCATCGATATGAGTCAAGTCAAGGTAAACACATTGGCGATCTGCCTCAACGCTCAGACCTTCGTTGACGCAAACATTAAAAATCTCGCGTGTGGCAATATCACGTGGCACTAAGTTACCATAAGCCGGGTAGCGTTCTTCGAGGAAGTAATATCGCTCGGCTTCTGGAATAGCGGTCGGGTCGCGTGGGTCTTGTGGAGTTCGCGGAACCCAAACTCGGCCCCCTTCGCCACGCGCACTTTCGCTCATCAAACGCAGTTTGTCAGCACCAGGAATGGCGGTTGGATGAACCTGAACGAACTCGCCGTTGCCGTATTTGGCACCAGCTTGGAAACAACGACTGGCCGCACTTCCGGTACATACCATCGACATGGTGGAGCGTCCGTAAATCAGCCCACAACCACCGGTGGCAACCAATACCGCGTCAGCACGGAAAGAACGAATTTCCATGGTAATAATGTCTTGAGCCACGGCTCCGACGCATTTCCCGTTGTCGTCCAAAATCGGGGAGAGGAAATCCCAGGTTTCAAATTTGTTAATGAGCCCTTCGGATTCTCGACGACGCACTTGTTCGTCTAAGGCGTAGAGCAGTTGTTGGCCTGTGGTGGCGCCAGCGAATGCGGTTCGTTTGTACATGGTTCCGCCGAAGCGGCGAGAATCAAGAAAACCTTCTGGTGTTCGATTGAACGTCACGCCCAGTCGGTCCATCAGGTCAATGATTTTCGGCGCCCATTCGGTCATCTCTTTGACCGGGGGCTGATGCTGCAAGAAGTCTCCACCGTACACGGTGTCGTCAAAATGCTTCCACTCGGAATCACCTAACTGCCGGGTTTGATCGCTGACGCTATTGATACCACCTTGGGCACACACACTGTGCGAGCGTTTTACCGGGGTTAAGCTCATGAGATCGACATCAATGCCGAGTTCGGCCAATTTCATCGATGCTGCTAGGCCAGCTAGGCCACCGCCGATGACGAGAACTCGTTGCTTTGCCATGATTTTCCGACCTTTATCTGAATCGCTAGACGCCAGAGTATGTTGGCGTCGATTTATTGAGTTAGTTTGTTATTCGTTTTGATGTGACGAGCGAGAATAAATCGTGGTGATTATTCTTCTTCTTCGACATCGTGTTTATAGTAACGAGATCCCTCTGAGTGCTTGTGTCCGCTTTCAGGGACATCGCCTGTTTGTTCTAACAATTCATAGGCATTATCTTCTTCTGCTATTAGCACTGATTTTACCTTTTCCTCGTTATCATTTTCCCCGTTAATATCTATGCAGTACGACAGTTTGATAATCGGAAGCATGCCCATTACGAAAAGTGGAATAAATACCATGATCGAAAAGTATTTGGCACAATTCTGGGCCTTTGGCGTAAGCCATAATCCCCAAGTGATTCCCATCGTAAATATGCCGTTGGCCAAGTGAAAAACACAGGCCGTCATGCCGATACCGTAAAGCACAGGCACAACCCAATGCATCTGCATGGCACTGGCGCCACTGCTGGTTGCATTGTAAGGAGAGAACTGGGCACCACCGAAGGAGTGGGCAATTTCTAGCCAAAAATCAGCATGGAACCAGCCGTGCATGTGAAATACATGCCAACCAATAAACAGGAAGGCAATCATTCCACTGGCACGCTGCAATGTGTATCGCCAGTTACTACTGGTGCTGTAATCGCCCACATTCTGCGAACTGTCTTTCATAATCACCAGTCCATAGACCGCGTGAAAGATAATCGGCAAGAAAATGAAGGCCCATTCAATCGCCGGCAGTGCAACGCCAATTGCATGAATGTGAAAAACCAATCTCTGAAAGGTATTCGGCGAGAATGACACGCTAGAGTTCACTGCCAAGTGAACGCACATGTAGGCACCCACCGGAATTAATCCACTGAGTGAATGCAAACGCCGGAGCAAAAATTCGTTACGAGCCAAGAATCCAGGTGTGTTGTTCACCGTTAGTCCTTTTCGGAATCAATCGAGGAGTCGTCTTAAATCGTGAATAGACAAGACTTTACCGCATATCCGCCCAATCTACAATGGAAAAATCAGGCGCATTAACGGGAAGAATGCCGCTTCAGGTGATCGTGCTACTCAATAGAGCAGACCATCTCCCTAAACTAAACATCCACCATGTTATACCGTAAAACGAATTCTCTTTTGAAGTACCCTCATCGACTGACACGCAGAAAATACAGAAGAAGGGCCCAATGGCTGGTAAGATAGTGCCAGCATGGTACTTCGGAGAACCGAAACAGGCAAGGAATCAGCAATTAATTCTCCTCTGGTGGGCGAGATCGATCTGCAACATCATCATCGGCCCAAGGATCGCTCAATTCTTCTTGTGGTCTTTGATATCCAAACTCCGTGAGTGGAATCGCCCAGGCACCAGGGAGGACAATTAATGCAGAGATAAAGCTGCAAATCACAACTTGTTCAAAATTTATTGCTCGAAGATTCGAAAATTGAGGTAGTAATAAGAAAACTAACAACCAGCCAAACGCCGCATACGCCCCAACTTTAAAGAGTTGTGTCCGGTTTCTAAGCCCACATCGATAACAGGCGATGACTGGGCAGACAACTGAGAATTGAAACCCCAAGCTAACCTCGCCAAATAAAAAATTGGCACACAGGCTGCCCACGGTGCCAAGAATGCACCAGAGAGAACATGTAATGACAATTTCAAGACTCTTAAACATACAGTTCTCTTGAGGTTTAAACGGACGCTCTAATGTAACTCGTTCTAGTCTATGGCATTTGTCTGGCGATGTAAAACAAAATTCGAGTACATTTTCAACATGACTATTCTGCTGAAAAATCCGTCCCGGCAGGGACGACGGCACATAGCCTGGTGGCTTTAGCCCCAGGAAAATTGAGCCCCGAAACCTCAAAGCCCCGGACGGGGCGACGTCGATTCAATGCGTTATTTTCAAGCTGTAAAACAAAGATATTTCGACACTTCTCGGTGAACTCCACCGAACGCTCAATGCCACGGTTACTAAAGCCCTATCAATACCGTGTTTTCCTGTCCCGATAATATAAGAACGGTTATGACTTAAAGACGCAAAGAAGGTGTGAAGCAAGACCTCTTAGCGTCTTCGAGGCTTCGCGTGAGAATCTTTTTTCGACATGATGCACATGATTGTCAAGATAAGGCTTGAACCCAACCCTCTGTTTACTCTGTGCCTCTGTGTTAAAAACTTCTTCTTTTCTTGGCGCCTTTGCGCCTTGGCGTGATTCATTTTCTGCCACACCACAAAAGTGAAAACCTGGCAACTTTTTTTTGTTGCAAGCGCTTTTTAATCTAAACACAGAGGACGCAGGGATCACAGAGAAAAAACTCAAATCAAAAACTCTGTGTCCTCCGTGCCTGTGTGTCTTCTTGTGAGATTATTTTTGATGGAATCTGGCCGACTTTATTGTCGAGAACAACGGCGATGTCGAATCAATGCGTTGTTTTCAAGCTGAAAAACAAAGATATTTCTACGACAAATCGGCTATTTCAAGTCAAAACATACTTGATTGGCCCGATATCGCCCCGTCTGGGGCTTTCTTGAATTGGGCTAAATCTACTCCAGGGGATGAATCCCCTGGCTACATGATATCGTCCCTATCGGGACTGAAAAATCTGGATACACAGGGACGCTTTTCGTAAATAATAAGAACACGAAAAACATTAATACTCTAATAGGTAGTCATCTTGAACAATCTTGTTTGCCAAGTGAAAATCTACAACTACCACATTGCACTGTTTTGATTATCACTCGGAGCGAATTATGGATGCCTTTCAACCTGTTGAACGTATGGTGAACTTGCTAGACCCTAGCTTGAATCAGATTTTCAATATGACTCAAGACCAGGCGACTGAACTATTAGGCTCCGGCGATGCCAGTCAGGTTCGCACGATTGATGGGCACTTTGCGTTGGTGCATAAACAGGGGCAGTTAATTCGTATGGCCCGTTCATTGGGCCGACCGATGCGGTATTTTTTGGCCAAACGAAAAGAAGGCCCCTGTTTGGTCATTGCCGAACGAATGGATGAAATCCGCCAATTCCTGAATAACGAAGGGCTCGGCGATCAGTTTCACCCATCATATACCCGGATGGTGCCTGCCCATCATGTGATTGAATTAAAGTTGTTGGGCTGCCCTGACCCGAACCCAACGCATCAGCGTTTCTTTGATCCGCAACGGAATCAACTCTCAACCGATTTAGATCAAATCGGCCAGCAATACATTGGCAAACTGGCCGAACAATGTAATCTGTGGCTTGACCATATTGGCCCGAGTGAACCGCTGGGCGTGTTGTTCTCTGGCGGAATTGATAGCGGTTCCGTCTTTTTGGTCCTCCATCATTTGCTGCTCAAACGAGGCGAATCACCTGCCAGACTCAAGGCATTTACGCTGAGCATCGAAGGAGCAGGCACCGATGCGAAACAATCAATCGAGTTTCTCAAAAAGTTAGATCTAGAATTATTTCTCGAAACCATTGAGGTGCCAGCCAGTGCGATTGATTACCAAGAAGCGGTCCGAGTGATCGAAGATTATAAACCGCTCGATGTACAAGCGGCCGCAATGGGTCACGCCCTTTGTACTGAAATTCGCCAGCGATACCCAGACTGGACGTGGTTAATTGATGGAGACGGGGGCGATGAAAACATGAAGGATTACCCTATCGAAGACAACCCTGAGCTTACAATTCGCAGCGTGCTAAACAACACCATGTTGTATCAAGAAGGTTGGGGAGTCGATGCGGTCAAGCATTCGCTAACGTATTCTGGCGGACAAAGTCGAGGCCATATCCGCTCTTGGGCGCCGGCCCGTCAGTTAGGCTTCAAGGGATTTAGCCCTTATGCACTGCCGAACGTCATAGAAGTGGCCGAAGGCATTCCGTTCATCGAACTAACCGATTGGGACCATCAACGCCTGTATGATTTGAAAGGCGAAATCGTACAACGCGGCGTGAAGGCCATCACCGGTTTCGATATGCCGATCTTTGAAAA
>NVWB01000293.1 GCA_002733575.1 Blastopirellula sp.
TGCCTTCCCGCACCCTCAAGTCGTGATTCAATATTACGACGGTAAAACCGGCAGACTAAAATTTGCGCATACGATTAGTAAATAGCCAAAATCAGGCTGTTCTGGTATACTATCAGATCAGTCAAATGAAATTACACATCCTCAATTCCTTCCTACGTTCAGACAAACAACCATGCGAAATACTTGTTTAGCCCTATTGTTTTCTCTTGTTGCCAGTTTCTCAATACAGGCCGATCAACTATTGGTCGAAGCCGAAAGTTTTGATACTCACGGCGGGTGGAAGCTCGATACGCAGTTTATCAACGAAATGGGTTCGCCCTATTTGTTGGCGCATGGGCTCGGGCAACCTGTTGACAGTGCAACCAAAAAAGTGACCTTTGCTGAACCGGGCATCTATCGGGTTTTCGTCCGCACTAAAGATTGGGTCGCTCGTTGGAATGCCCCTGGAACGCCTGGCAAGTTTCAACTGGTGGTCAATGGAACTCCACTGAAAACCACGTTCGGCACCAAAGGAGCCAACTGGTTTTGGCATGAAGGAGGCACGGTTGAAGTCAAAGATACGAATGTGACATTGGAACTCAAAGACCTGACCGGTTTTGATGGACGCTGTGATGCAATCTTCTTCACCAAATCATTGACCGGCACCCCGCCTAACTCCGGCAACGCACTCGCCTCTTGGAGAAAAGAAACGCTCGGCTTGCCACAAGAAACAGAAGTCTTAGATGATTACGATCTGGTCGTCATCGGCGGCGGGTACTCAGGCATGGGCGCCGCTCTCAGTGCGGCTCGTATGGGCTGTAAGGTGGCCTTGATTCAAAACCGCCCTGTGCTTGGCGGCAACGGAAGCAGCGAAGTTCGCGTTTGGGCCAAAGGATTAATTCGTCGCGGCAAGTATCCTCGCATCGGTGAGATCATCGACGAGTTTGTTGACCACGCGAAGAAATCACCCGGCACGTATGAAGAGTTTGGCGACAAGCTGAAAGAAGCAATCGTTCGGGCCGAACCCAATATTGACCTCTTCTTAAACCATCACGCCAATGAAGTCGAAATGAACGGCAGCCTGATTGCCTCGGTCTCGGCCTTTGATACCAAGACCAGCGAAGTTCGTAAGTTTGTTGGCAACCAATATGTTGACTGCACCGGGCACGGAACTATCGGGGCACTCGCCGGAGCACTCTACGATGTGACGCCCAAAGGTCGCATGGGCATGAGCAATATGTGGGCCTGGGGTGAAGATGCAGACGCTCCGAAGTACCCTGAAACCCCTTGGGCACTTGATCTTGATATGAAAGACTTCCCCTACCCGCGAGATCATCATGGCCAATGGTTCTGGGAAAGTGGTTTTGACAAAGATGCACTCAACGATGCCGAAGGAATTCGTGATCACAACTTACGTGCGGTCTATGGTGCCTTTAACGCGATGAAAAACCGTGATGGGGCCGATAAACATCAGGATGCTTTACTGACTTGGATTGCCTACATCGGTGGACCACGAGAATCTCGCCGGTTGATGGGCGATGTGCTGTTGACCCAAGATGACATTGTTGCCAAAAAAGAATTCAAAGACGGCTGTGTGCCCAGCACTTGGAGCATTGATCTGCATTATCCAAAAGAACAATACGCGGAAAAGTTCTCGGAGAACCCCTTCATTTCGTACGCGGTACATGATCGCCGTGTCGACCGGGCTTTCGGCTATGCGGTTCCGTATCGCTGTTTCTATTCCAAGAATATCAACAACCTGTTCATGGCAGGCCGTTGCATTAGCGTGACCCATCGAGCCCTCGGCACGGTTCGCGTGATGCAAACCTGCGGCATGATGGGCGAAGTGGTCGGCAAAGCGGCCTCGCTTTGTAGCTTGCACCAGTGTCAACCGCGTGATGTTTACACATCGCACTGGGATGAAATGGTCGAACTGCTAAAACTAACCGGCCAAGCACGTCGAATAACAGTCACTAGCCCGATTGTCATGCCCAAAGTTCTTCCACCCGCAGGTTCGCTTGGCCCACCTAGTGGCGTAAATCCGGCCAAACTCAAAGGCATTATCATCGATGATCGTCAGGCCGAAAAAGTTGGCAATTGGCCCGAAGGACAAGGGCTTCCCGGCTACATCGCTTATGGCTACCTTTACTCGTCTGCAAAAGATGCCGAAGTTCGTTTTCCTGTGAAGGTCAAAGAAGCGGGCAAGTACGAGATCCGTTATGCTTATGGCAATCATCCGAACCGTGGCGAAACAGTTTCAGTCACGGTTAAAACGGCCAGTAATACCAAGGAACTGAAGATCAATATGAAAGAAGTACCACCGATTGATAAAACGTTTATCTCGCTCGGTATCTTTGAACTACAACCTGACCAAGTGGGCCACGTGATTCTCTCAACCAATGGAGCAGGTGGCAATGCACATGCAGACGCCATTCAGTTGTTGTTGGTAAATTGAAAGAGTCTGACCTAACGATTCTCGATAACCCCACACCCAGGCGGCCAACTTCAAAAGTTCGTCGTCTGGTTTTGCATGCACTGCGTGTAAGTTTTCTGCTGGCAGTTGTACTATTAATTCGACAGCAACATGTACGTTTAGAAGCCGAGCGAACTGCTTCCACTGCCGGAACTATTCCGCTGGAGTCCGTCACAGCGGTGGTGCCTGAAGCAACGCGAGTCTCCGAGTTTGATTCCACGTTCGGCGGTCATTTAGTTTATGACGCTCAAAACAATCCGCTTGGTTACGCCATGCAGACCTCGCCTGAGTGTGATCAAATTGTAGGTTACTCTGGCCCTACGAATCTGCTCCTGGTGCTTGATCTCAATAACAAGATCAAAGGAATTTCGGTTCTACGAAGTCAAGACACCGTTGAACACATCAACGCGGTTATCAATCACGCTAGTTTCTTTCAGCAATTTCAGGGCGTTGATCGTAACGATCACGCGGCGTTAATCGAAGTCGATAGTGTCTCTGGGGCCACACTCACTAGCTATGCAGTCATTCAAACCATCGCGTTCAAACTGGGAGGTGAGTCTCCTAATTTTAAGTTTCCCAAAGAGATTACGCTGAAAGATGCTACCCGTTTTTTCAAGCAAGCATCTTCCGTCAAACCAGCAGTAAACGATCCTCGATTCTACGAAGCCTTCGACGAGAACAATCAGCTACTAGGAACACTCTGGCGAACATCCCCGCTGGCCGATCATGTTACCGGCTACCAAGGCCCTACCGATGCACTAGTGGCCATGGATAATCAACAACAAGTCATTGGAATCGCAGTTCGTGAAAGTTTTGACAACGACCCTTATGTCGGATATCTGAATCAAGACTATTCCTTTCCTGAGATATTGAACAAGTATAATTTGGATCAACTGTCAGAGGAGACGCTCGAAAGTTCCAAAATCGAAGGCGTCTCTGGCGCTACGATGACCAGTCAAGCGATGATTGATGCCATCTTGCAATCGGCCAAAGCGTTGAAGGAACCGATCCAAGCGAAGACACCACCGGCCTGGTTTATTACTACACGAGACTGCGGCACACTGTTGTTTTTAATTGCCGGATGTGTGATAGGGTTCACCAATTTGCGTGGCAGAAAGCGTGTGCGGATCGTTTTTCAGTTCTTGCTGGTAGCTTACCTCGGGTTTATTAATGGAGACTTTGTCTCGCAAGAACTACTCGTCGGCTATGCACAAAATGGAATCCCACTGCATCACTCAGTGGGCTTGGCCCTGTTGTCAATCGCGGCACTTTGCATTCCAATTTTCACGAAGAAACAAATCTATTGTCATCAGATTTGCCCACATGGTGCGGCCCAGTTTTTGATCAAACAAGTCTCGCCCTGGAAATATAAACTCCCTCGCTACATGAAAATAATGCTGGCCTGTGTGATTCCTGTGCTTTGGTTGGTCATTATTCTGACTGCAATGCAGAAGATTCAATTCAACTTAGTGGCCTTAGAACCGTTTGATGCCTATCTATTCCAAGTGGCCGGGTTCGCTACGATTAGTGTAGCCTTAGTGGGTCTCGCTTTTTCGGCCTTCGTGCCGATGGGCTACTGCAAGTATGGCTGCCCGACTGGGAGCTTGCTGAACTTCTTACGCTATCAAAGCAAGAGCGGTGAATGGAGCCACCGCGATAGCTTTGCTGTGCTGTTGGTATTGATGGCAGTGATTTGCTTCGTTGTCTAAGTTCATTCGTCCTGGGTAACCGCGTGATTGAGTGGTGAGCGTTCTCCAAAACCAACATCGCGGCCACCCGAAATACAAAAACCTTGCAACTTCAAAACCGATGACGCGGCTATCCAGGAATCTAATTATTTATCGGTGCCCCAGATTTCGTTCAGCAACTGGTGCATTCCAGGGTCGTGTTGTTTGAGTTCGGCCCGCACAAAGGGGTAATAGTCGTTCGTACCGAAAAAAGCTTCGGTCGATTCGGCAAAGTATTCCATCGCATTTTCTAGTGCGTAATGTTTTTCAGTGGTGCCTTTGTAGCGAAGCACTTGTTCGTACTTTCCGCTTTGCTTGGCTCGCTCGAATGCCGCTTCGATGGTTTTGTCGTCGTAGCCTAGTACGCGATCATGATAGCCGTGCGTGAGTTCATGCAACACCATCGAAGGCTGGTCGTGGGTCCATTCTAAAAAACGTTTGGCCGAAGAGATTTCGACTGACTTGGCTTTCTGCGGCAGAAAACCGTTCTTCTTCAACCAATCTTCCGATACATGGTAGCAAGCACAAAGGTTGAATTTATCGTTTTCAAATTCGAGCCAGATCGGCACCTTCATCAGTTCGGCCAGTGGTTTTCTGGGGATTGCCCGGCGGATCTCATACAGTTTGTTGGTCAACAGTTTAATGGCATCGTCGCCCAGTTGTTTTTCTTCACGCAATAAGTGCTTGTGAACATAGACGTCCCAGCCTTCGATGTTCATCAAATGATAGGCCGAAGGGGGGTCGTACTCTAGCGACTTCTTTTCGTCGGCCACGGCAGCAGCATCTGCTGATAATAAACAGGCCACCATCATTAAAGAGACTATGATTGTTCTCACAATAGAAGATTGAAGGTTGGAGAGGATTGAATCTTCATTGTGTTCGCTAACCATTTGACAGGAAAGAGGGACTACCCAAAATTCTGCCAGAATTGTCGCGTCTGGCGTTACTTCTTCCGCTATAATACAGCGTGTCGGAGTTGATTTGGCTAACAGGAAAGCTTGCCTAGAGCATTTTTAAGCTACTGTGCCGAATGCTTTAAGATTGGGTAGCACCGCCGACGATTTCGGCGTTGGCTTTGCTTCGGGATCTAACTTATTCGGAACGTCGTCGGTGTCGCCGCAGGCGATCAGAGGTTACAAGGGCCAAGAATTTACAGAATTCAAATGGAGTGTTAAGACTAGTTTAAGACTTGATTTATAGGGGGGGGAGGGAATGGAAAACGATCTAACCTCTGATCGACTAGCGTCGACCCCGACGTCGTTTTGAATGAGCGTGATTGAGTGGCCAGCGTTCGCCAAAACCAACATCGCGGCCACCCGAAATTTAATATCGCGCAACTTCAAAAAGTGTCAGCGAGGACGAAGTGTAATTGCGATTTGTCCTCGCTGACACTTCGGGTTGTGAATGGTTCGCGTTTTTCAAAACCGACGGCGCGGCTACCCAGAATACGATAACCGATAATGGAAGAAAGAATGGGCATGCCCAATCAAAACATGACAGATATTCAGAGATTTTTAAATGACAATCGGCACTGCATTACCTTGCTTTCGCTGTTGGCGTTGGTGATTATTCAGCCTTTCTTTACCCATTCATGGGTCGGTATATTTGTGGGCGACCTGCTGTTTTCGTTAGTGATTCTGGCCTCGATTCACGACACCGGTATCCGAAAAAAACGCTGGGCAGTTAGCATTGTCGTGGCACTGCCTGCGCTCGGATTTATGTGGGCGTTACAGGCTTTTGATCTAGCCAGTAACTACGATGCCTTGATCAATTGGTTAATTCTTCGTAATCTTTTGATGATCGGGTTTTTGTGTTATACGACCGCGATATTAATGCAAGAAGTATTTACGACAGATGAAATTACGCAAGAAGAGATTTTCGGTGGGATCAGTGCCTATTTGTTGATCGGGCTGATTTGGGCCTATCTTTATACTACCGTGCTGTTGTATGACAAGGAAGCGATTCACTTTCCTCAACACGGAGAAGCTACGATAGAATCTTCCGAATCAATCAAAGATAGAGCCTTCCATGAAGTGGGCAGTTTGCTTTATTTTAGTTATGTGACATTAACCACACTCGGTTATGGCGATATCACACCACGTACACCGATCGCACGTACACTGGCCTGGTTGGAAGCGGGAATCGGGCAGTTGTTTATCGCGGTGATGATGGCCCGGCTGGTAGGATTACGTGTGGCGTTGATGATAGAAAAACGCCGCGATGAGAAAGATGAATAGCGGCTTATTTGGCCGAGCAGTTTCTCAGACGCCGTTATTTTTTAGCGCTATACGCTTCTGCGTATTCTAAGGTCCAGCGATCAATTAGATCGACAAAACTTTCGATGTCGACGTCCGCAATTTTTTCAAAATAGCTTCGCGTGAAAAACTCTTTGTTGCGGATGGTGGCCTTACCTGCCAGTTCAAGCACATGCACATCGCTATAAGGCCGAACGGTTAATTCAATCCGACTATAAAGGCTGCGGCGTTTTTTGTTCAATAGATCGAGGTCGTCTCGATAACAGGCCCCACCCCAGCCGGTATCACCGTAAACGGTTTCAAAAGTGAAGCCGGGAAAATGATTCGGAAGTGACTGCAAGCAATTTTCGATATGTTCGGAGAGACTCAAGCGAAAATCGGTATGCCGGGTGCGGTATTCTTCTTCCGAGATCGCTTTTGCACGCTCAGACGCTTGTTTCGAGTTACTACGCTCTTCGCCACGCTGGATGGCTTTTTTTAAACGATCTTCAAACTGCGACATCGGCGTTCTTAGCTTCTGAATAGATAAGGTGATAAACAGGCGAAATTTGCAGAACAATCGGTCTTCGCCAATTGCTTTTAGCTGGTGTTGGTTTCAACAATCGTAGCTTGAGAACTGCGACCTGGCAACGGTCTACTTTTTCTTTTTCTTCTTATCGTCTTTTTGGATGTTTAAAAACTGTTGGAGATCACCGAAGGATCGCATCGGTTCTTCTCCTTTTTTCATTTCCTCAGTAATGGGCTTTTGGGGCTTCGGCTTGCTCGGGCGTTTGGTATGCGTAAACTTCCGACCTGCGGGTTTGCCTGTCCCTTTTTTAGCACCGCTGTATGTACCTTTTTGGCCGGTGTTGGGTTTGCCCCGTTTCGGACCAGAGGATCGACGTTGGGCCGGTTTGCCTTCTGGTTTTTCAGTGCCTGGCTCAATCGCAGTCAACGAGACACGTCGGCGATCTTTATCAATGCTGATCACCCATACTTTAAGAATATCACCGACGCTGACCACCTCGTGAGGATCAGTCACATATTTGTTTGCCAAGCGGCTGATGTGAACCATGCCGCTGTCGTGCAAGCCAATATCAACAAAGGCGCCAAAGTCTACTACGTTCAATACCGAACCAGACAATTCCATGCCTGGCTCTAAATCTTCCAACTTCATCACGCCACGACGGAACAACGGCGGTGGAAAATCGGCGCGTGGATCACGACCAGGTCGTGAAAGTGAATTCAGTAAGTCCTTGGCCAGATGTTCGCCGATGGCTAATTCGGTCGCCAGTTGAGAAGCATCGGCTGCCGAGATCTTCTCGACAAGTACCTTGTGACCTTCGTTCGGTATAAATTCAGGCGATACTTCTACCGGTTTGACAGGCTCAGGCACAGGCGTTGGTTCAGACGCTTCTGCACTGACTGGCTCTGCTGCACTGGCTGGCTTTGCTGGTTTTTCTTCGGCTTCGGTCTCTGTCGATGGTGAATCTGTAGACGCCGTTTCAGTAGACGCCGTTTCAGTAGACGCCGTTTCAGTAGACGCAGTTTCAGTAGACGCAGTTTCAGTAGACGCAGTTTCAGCCGCTTCGTTTGCAGTGGGCTTAACAGTTTCCACAGCAGCGTCGGTCGTAACTTCTTCAGTAGGACTAACTTCGTTCGCTGCGTCTGACTTCGGCTGTTCGATTGTTTCCGCAGTGGTAGCTTCTGCCGAAGTTGCTTCCGCCGCAACTGGTGCTGGTTCTGCAACTTGGGTCTCAACTGGAGTTGGCGTGACGGCCAGATGCGAGAGGACTTGATCTAAGCTGCAACCTAGTTTTTCAAGCACCTTTTCGGCAGACTCGTAACTTTCAGGGTGAATCCAAGTTGCGTCCAGTGGGTTTTCGGGCGATTGAATTTTCAGGAATCCGGCCGCTTGAATAAACGCTTTGTCTCCGAAACCTGGTACTTTTTTGAACTCTTCACGCGATTTGAACGGACCGTGCTCTAAACGATACTCGTAGATTCGACGTGCCGTAAGTTGATTTAAGCCAGAGACATAACTCAACAACGCAGGGCTGGCTTTGTTGACATCCACCCCAACATAGTTCACACCAGACTCCACCACGCCATCTAGCGAGGCTTGTAGGTGCTTTGACTTGACATCGTGCTGATAAAGGCCCACACCAATGTTTGACGGGTTGATTTTTACAAGCTCTGACAAAGGGTCGAGCAGGCGTCGCCCAATGCTAATGGTTCCACGAACGGTCGCATCAAATTCGGGGAACTCTTCTCTCCCTAGTTCACTAGTCGAATAAACGCTGGCACCCGCTTCATTGACAACCAGATAGACCAGATCCAATTCTTTGAGTTCTTCCGAGATCAAACTGGCCACCACATCTTCGGTTTCTCGACATGCGGTTCCATTGCCAATGGCGATGATCTCGACTTTGTGCTTGCGAATCATCTCGGCCAATTTGGCTTTGCTTTTCGCCACCCGGTCATCGGCCCCGATCAGATGAATGAGCCCTTGTGCGACGAGATTGCCAAACTGGTCAAGCACCGCTAGTTTACAACCACTGCGAAAACCAGGGTCAATCGCCAGCACGCATTTGTTGTGAACTGGTGGTTGCAACAACAGTTTGCGTAAATTGCAGGCAAACACACCCACGGCATGTACTTCGGCTTTTTCTGTCAGTTCACGACGAACTTCCCGTTCCAAGCTAGGCACTAACAAGCGAGTCAAAGCATCACGCACGCATTGCTTCAAGTAATCAATATGCGGGTGATCTTCGGCAATCAGGGTTTCGACGGCAACTTTGTAAACTTGATCAAAACTGATTTCAATTTTGACACGCAAGTATTGCGTTTTATCGCCTCGATTAATGGCCAGCACGCGATGCGGCGGGATTTTGGCCACGGGTTCACGATAGTTGTAATAGTCTTTAAACGCTTTTTCTTTTTTGGCCCGTTCGCGTTCTTTTTGACGTTGTCTTTTTTCTCGGCGAATTTGCTGCGGAGTGAGTGTCTCTTTTTCTTTTTTCTTAACGACTGTTTTTTGAGTCGCATCGGCCTTCGCTGGTTCCTCTGGCTTCGCTTCGGCCGGTTTTTCAGCAGGTGCTTCCGTTTTTGAGGCATCCGCTTCCACAGTCACTTTTTCCGAAGCGACTGCTTCATCGGTAGCAGTGGAATCGGCAACGGGTGTTTCTGTAGGTTCTTGCGATGCAGTGGCCTTCTCGTCGGTCGGTGGCACAGCCTCTGCGGGTGCTGCATCTGTCGGTACAGCTTCTGCCTCGGTGGTAGCAACAATTTCAGCAGCAGGCGTTGCTTCAGGCTTCGCAGGTGCTTCCGCAGTTGGTTCAGGGGAAGCTGGCGATTCGGACTTCTCTGCGGTAGGTTTTTCCGCTTTGACAACTTTAGTTGCCGCCGGTTTTTCTTTAGCCTGTTTTTGTGCGGCTGGTTGCTCGATTTTTGTGCTGACTAAGATGCCAGCTTTCCAAATCAATTTTCGCAAGCGACCACGCAAAATTGCGTTTTCAGAAAAACCTTCAGCCACCAAATGCCCTACGCCCTGTAGTACCGCATCTGCATCGGCTAACCCTTTTTCAGCATCCACAAACTCTGCGGCTCTGGCTTGTAGGTCAGCGGCGGTTTCGGCAGCCGAGAGAATCTCTTCGGCCAACGGCTGTAGCCCACGTTGTCGGGCTTGGGTGGCCAGCGATTGTTTTTTGGGTTTGAAGGGAAGGTACAGATCTTCCAATAGTTTCTGGGTCGGTGCTTTGCGGATTTTTGCGGCCAGCGCATCGGTCAATTTCTCTTGCGAGAGAATCGATTTTAAGATCGTTTGTTTGCGGTCGTTCAGTTGACGCAGCTTTTCCACCTTTTCGTGAATGCTACGAATCTGTTCTTCATCGAGCCCGCCGGTCTCGTCTTTACGATAGCGGGTAATGAAAGGAACCGTGTTACCATCGTCCAGCAGATCTATCGATCGCTGTACTTTTTCGATGGGCAAACCTACTTCACGGGCAACGATATTAAGGTCTGTCGAAACTGTTGTATCCATGTGGTGTTATTTGGATAGCGCAAACGAGCCATAACGGCTCAGAGAAATGAAGTGGTAAACAGGAAGAATAAGGCACAATGAAACTGCGCCAGCACGGCAATTTAGGGGTTATTCTACCGGTTGTCAAGGTTTCGCCTATCCTCAACATCCGATAATTGGCAATCCATGCCAGAACGGACCAAAAGTTGTGTACAAATTGTCAAAATATAGGGTTTCCGTAAGTGGGGTGCTCGTTCTGCTACCCTGGCTCATGCGGGGGTCTAGATTCTGATTCTCGACGTTTTTTCTTGGCATTGTTGATAGGAATATTCACAAAGGCATTTAATCCAAGGCCCAGCATGACCCCTAACCCCAACAATCCAAGAAACGGCCACGGGGCTTCCATGTTTTCCATCCCATGTTCAAGATTCACACCAAAAATGGTCGCCAGGGTCACAATCGGGAAGAAAAACGCCACCAAGATATTCAGCCGATGGGACGAGATCGACATGCGGTAGCTATTTGCGGCCTGCTCTTCAGCCTGCATGGCGATCAGAAAATCGAGTTCATTTTTCGCCTCGCTATAAAGCAGATCGGCTTTGCGTTCTAAGTCATACGCCCGGTCACGCAGGTTAATGATCGCTTGATCGTGCCCTGTCAGTTCTCTGGCTTCCTGCAACGCCGAGTGCAAGTTTCGGGTTGAACGCAACAAAGGGCTCAAATGGCTAATCACACGAAAATAATCGCCACTGACAACGGCATGCTCTTCCTCTTTCTCCAGTTTTTCTATCGCGGTCTTGTAATCTTCCAAGTGACGAGAAAGTGTACTGATCCCTTTGCCTAAATCGTTGGAACTCCATTCGCCGCTAGGGTTTCGCCAAAAGAAACGCCCTGTCCGGTGTTTTTCACCTGGTTTCGGAGGAAGATGCGTGATCAACAGCAAATGATCATCGGCCTGCATGGCCCGTTGACGACCTGCTTTGGCACCCACTCTACGGCGAAATAACTCAGGCAAGTCCCACAGATCGGGAAGTATCGAAGTTTGATTCATGATCAAGTCTCTGAATAAAGAAAAACGAAAGCCAGGATTCAACTGTTATACAACAATCTGCGAACTCAACTACTTCGCCGGTTTTTTCTTCCCTTGCCTCACAGGCTTCCTCCTCACCGGCTCTGGTAGTTGCTTTAAACCCACGGGCGGCCGGTTGGCGGCTGCTATTCTTGCACGAATTCGTTTGGAAAGCCGGGCAATCGTGTCTTGATGCTCGGTTGATGCGGCCAAGTTGTTCATTTCGGTGGGGTCGACGCGATGATCATAAAGCTCGTTGCCAAGGCTTCCATCTTTACCCCATTCGTTGTATTTGTATTGTGCGGTGCGTAGCCCATACCCGTTTTGATAAAGGGTCAACGCATCCTTTCGTGGCTTGGCGGTCACATCACTGAGCACTGCAACTTGGCTGACGCCTGAAAGATAGGCAGGCGGGTTTAATCCACAAAGTTCGGCAAGTGTTGGGTAGAAGTCAATCATCTCGGCAATTGAAGAAGATCGCTGCCCATTGGCTTTGCTGCCTGGAACGGAAATGATGAGTGGTACTCGGTCGGCATTCTCAAACAGCGTGGTCTTTTGCCAATGACCATGTTCGCCCATGTGGTAGCCATGATCGGAAGTGAACAGCACAATTGTGTTTTTATCTAACTTGGTTGATTCGAGTGCATCTAAAATTCTGCCAATTTGAGCATCCGCAAAAGTGATTGAAGCATAATATCCTTGTATGGCCGACTTGGCCAAATCTTCTTTTAAGTTGAATTGGTCCTTCTTACGCGAAATCGAAAGTCGGGCCGGTTCAGGCAAGGTATCTAAGTACCCATCAGGAACACTCGGCACCACAATCTTCTCTTTAGGGTACATCTCAAAGTATTTCTTCGGTGCCACAAACGGCGTGTGGGGTCGATAGAGACCAACCGCCATAAAGAACGGAGTCTCGTCTTTCGCGTATTGTTTGAGCAGCTTCACCACTTCGGTGGCCGCAATGCCATCGGTCTGTTCTTCATCGGTTCCATCTGCGGCCATCCAACTTAGTGTGCCGCCATACGCGCCGGGTCGTAGCGTGGTGACTTGAGCTTCATCGGTTTTGTCGCGGCCTTTGGGGTTAATCGTGTGCGTCCACGAAGCCGGGTCATCGTGTCCATCGGTTCCAATATCAGCAGGCACATTGTAGTGATAGATTTTGCCGACCCGGGTCGCTTCGTACCCGGCTTTGATAAACATCTGCGACATACTTTGCACATCCGGCATCCGTTCACGTAAGCGAATCGCATTGCGGCGAATCAAGGTTTGATCAGGATATAGCCCTGTCATAAACGAAGCCCGACTGGGGCCACAGACTGGATACTGACAATAGGCCCGCTCAAACAAAACCCCTTGCGAGGCCAACCGATCAATATTCGGCGACTTCACCTGAGGGTGCCCATACACACCCAAATCACAATTCAGGTCATCACAAATAATGAACAACACATTGGGTTTGTCGGCAGCGTTGGCTTGAGTTGCAAAGGAGCAAACAACCGCG
>NVWB01000294.1 GCA_002733575.1 Blastopirellula sp.
CAGTAAGTTCGTGATTGAACTATTTAGAGTAGTCGGAAAATGCGTTCAGCACGAGTTGCCTATCGTTGAGTACGCTGAAAATCATGGGAAGTTCGACCGGTTATTACGGTTTTTCCGAATCCGAACAGTTACACAGGAAGTTTCCGCAGCCAGGGCACCCACTGCCGTACTTCTGATTGACTGCTTCGGCCAAGTCAATTCCAGCCACATTGGCGATGGTGGTCAGCCAAGCAAAGACGTCCGCAAACTCGCCTGATCGCTCTTCCTGTGTGCCACTTCGTAAGGCCGAAGAGAGTTCGCCCACTTCTTCCATCAGCCACATAAAGGTGCCTTCGATGCCGCGGGCCTCATCTTTTTCATAATACATCTCTTTAATCAGTTGTTGAAATTGGCGAATTCCAACTTCCACTTCGGCCGGGTTATTGTCCGTTTTGTTATCAGTAGAACCTGTTGGTGTCTCGTTCACTCTTCGATTTCCTCTTGTAATTTTTGGGCTTCTCGATTGCCGGGCTTTAAGCGGTTCACGCTGGCTAACACTTTTTTGGCGTTTTGGATTTCGCCAATTTTCAGATAGCAGCGAGCCGATTCAACTCCCCACGATACATCGTCAGGGTTTAGCCGCATAGCCACTTCATATTCGCGGCCTGCTTCATGCCACTGCTTGAGTGCTTCGTGGGCTTTGGCCAGCATTACGTGTGTTTCGATATCGGTGATATCAATTTCGATAGCTTCGGTGGCCCAAAGTACGACATTATTCCAATCTTGACGTTGCAAATAGATATCTGCCAGTTTTTTCCGCAGCAACAAATCATGGTGCTTCTTCTTTGCCAACTTGGGTAACATCTCCAACATTTTTTCTTCGTTGCCAGATGCCAAGTAGACTCGTAGTAGTGCCTGCTGCCACTTTTCGTTTTCTGGTTGGGCAGCGGCACCTTGGGCGTAAAGTTTCTCGGCTTCATCGTACGCTTTTTCTTTGAACTTTAGCCCGGCCAACAGAGCCACGGCGTGTTCTTCGAACTTGCCTTCGGTTGCCTGCTTTAACAACTCTAGCGTCTTCTCTTGATCGCCAATCGAAAGATAGAGGCGTGCCATGACATAAATGGCCAGTGATTGTTTTTCGTCGACTTCTAATGCACGATTGGCATATTTTCGTGCGACTGGGTTTGCCTTACGCAATAAATAGGCATACGCCAGTTGGGCCAACAAATCGGCATCTTCTGGATTCTTTTCAATCGCCTTGGTGAGTTCCACAAAATCAAGCGTCTTGGATTCTGTGGCGTTAATACCCGCTACGACTTTCTCAAGATACTCAAGATAACCTTTTTCGATATCGGCCTGAGTGGTTTTGAATTCCTGCTCGATAATCTGCTGGGTGGTTAAATAGTTGCCATAACTTTTTAGCATCTGCGGAATCACATCGTCGCCAAAGCGTTGTTTAAGATAAACCGAATAGTGATACGCCTGACAATAGGCCATGGTCCAGTCATTACTATCTTTGGGGCGAATGAAGCCGTAGTTGATCGTATCCAAATTAAACAAGTCTTTCGCCGCAACTCGCTGGGCCAGCAACCGATTCCATTCCGGAGGGCGTTCTTCACTTTCGTGCGTGACGGCCATCGCTTCGGTAAACCAATGCGGAATGTTGAAATCGGTCTGCTGCAAGTTCACCACATGCACATACTCGTGTTTTAACACATGGGCCCAGTTAAACGGCTTATTAATGGCATTGGGCGAGGTAATCGCGATCATTTTCCCGGCACAGGCGCCCACCGTTCCAATACTGGGCACACCGACCATACGAGCACTAAACCAGCCATGGCCAGAGGTGTTTTTCGCTTTATTGAATATCTCAATGAGCGTTTTCTCTTCTGGTTCGTAATCGAGCGACTCACAAACTTCAGGATAGACTTCCTCTTCTAAGAAGCGGGACACATATTCTCCGAGAACACCATCTAAATCGGCATCAAAGCGAAGAATAAAGTGATCGGTCTCGATCGTTTTATAATTCTCTAAGATGTCCAATACTGCTAGTGTGTTTTTGACGCGTACATGGAACGGGTCGATCTCAAACGCCAGTTCCAATACCTTGCGTGCTTCCTCTTCTTCGCCCATCCGCATCAAGGTCATTCCTAATTCAGAATGTACACGCACCAATTGAGGCATTCGCTGAACCGCTTCTCGGAAGTAATTCGCCGCGTGGGGATACTTGCGTAAAAACTCACAACCGCGTGCCAAGGCCGCAAAGTATTCGCCACATTTTTCGTTCTCTGCCACTTGTTCACTGATGAGGGTGCCAAGCCGTGTTAGTTCGCCGGTTGCCTCGTCGGTTACTCCTGGTCCATCGGCAGCCAATACCGCCGCGGTTTGCAGTCCACGTACCGATTGACGACGACCATCAATGGCCGATGCTTTCGCAAGCGTGGCAATGGCTTTCTCGGGTTTGAAGTCGGCCAAATAGGCTTGGGCCTGAACTTCCATGGCAGGAACATAATCGGCCCGAATTTTCAGTGCCGCTTCAGAGAACACCAAGACTTGTTCCACTTGGTAACCGGCCAGTGCCATTTCGGCCCGGGTGGTAAGCAATTCTGCCGAAGTTCCATTGATGGCAATTGCCAAGTTGTGATGTTTTTTGGCAGAGCCCATGTTGAACTTTTCGATGAACAACTGGGCCATTGCTTGTTCGGCAGGCCAGTAGTTGGGTTCAATGGCTAATATCTCAGGATAAAGCGTGTTGACCAAAAACTGGAATTGTTCTGAATTACGAGACCACCGTGCAAATTGGCCTGCCGCTTGCCCAACCAAATAGAGCGTGTCAGGGTCTTCGATTTGATCTTGGTCGTTGTAGAAATCGACAAACCATTCGTAGCCAGCTTGTGCCGTTTCAAGGTCGCCTTGCTCTCTTGCAACTTCGGCCACGATCCAACGGGCCTGTGCTTGGTTTTCATTCAAAGCCATGGCCCGCTTTGCCAGTTTCAGGGCTTCGTCGTACTTGCCGGTTTGAAAGAATATCTTCGCCTTTTCGGCCAGCAGACTTGCCTGCTCATTTGCTGGTAAATCTTTAATCGCTAGATTCAAGACCTCCAATGCCTGTTGACTTTTACCGGTCGATTCAAGGCAGCGAGACAACAACAAAGCGGCAGCAGACGAATTCTCTTCCACCGAGGCCAGCTTCTCCTGGGCCTCGGCGTATTCGCCTTTGAGGTACAACTGCCGGGCATCGTTGACTACAGCATCATCGACTACATCGGCGGCTAAACTCGCAGTCATAACGAGAACCACCCAGGCACTTAGCGTATATTTCAGCAGTTTCTTTCCTGCCCTGTCGTTTTGCACAGCATCTCCTTAAAATGAGACTAGCGTCGGTCGGCGGAATAGGATGAATAATATCAATGTTCTATTCTAGCCGATCCGAACTGTTTCGGCGAATCGCTTTCCCACGATTTTCAATCCAGACCCAAACCCCTCTTATTTACGGCCATTTGTGCAATGTCAGACTTTATTACCGTAGCCAAAGTTGGCGCCATTCCCGCAGGCGAAGGCCAACCCTTCAACGTCAATGGACGCATGGTGGCCGTGTTCAATACGCCAGAAGGCTACCTGGCCATCGACGATTTCTGCCCCCACATGGGCGCATCACTGGCCGGCGGCTGTGTCGAAGACGGAGTCGTGATGTGCCCCTGGCACGCCTGGGGCTTCCAACTCTGCGACGGAGCCTGGCTTGATAACCCGAAGATCAAAGTCGACTGTTTTGAAGTCCGGGTCGAAGGAGATGAGATTCAGGTGAAGGTGGTGAAGCCGGAAGAGTAGTGGGTACTCCAGTTTGCTCGAAATTTGTAGGGTGGCTGCCTTTTTAGGCCAGCCGCCCGGATATTGATAATACCTCATTCAAGAGAGACAATCTAAAACACGGTATCAATCATGTTTTTTTAATGACTGTGAGATGAAATTTCAGGGAGAACTTTTCAACGAAACAACGCCCACAAACAGGCGGCTGGCCTAAAAAGGCAGCCACCCTACGAGACTCAATCCATAAACATTGTCAACTTATTCTAAAAATCGAGGATTATTATGAGATTCAGTTACAAATGAGTTTTCGAGTATGTAACCTAATTTCATAGTATTCTTCGGCATAGTACGGACTGCGAGAGCAATCAGGTGACGCTTTTAGATTTTTGTTGAAAACACCTAGATAGTGTGATACCTTCAAGTTCACTGATCCACACTAGACTGCAAAAGAGCGGCATTTAATTACAGCTTGCGGTCTAATACCTGTTATTCAGCAAAAAAACGAGAACTCCTATGGCCATCGAGCACCTATCAGCGACTCTTCAGGTTTGGCGATACACAGGTGGCAAACCGAAGCCTGCCGAGTTTCTCGACCAACTCGTAGTCGATACCAACGACAACGTGAAGAAGCGAAAGACACCCAGCCCGCGAGTCGATGTGATGTTCATCGAGCGATCTGAATTCACAAGCGATGAAGAGCCATCCGAATCGTTTGCCGCCGAACTAGAAACCCGACTGACCGAAGCCGCAGGATGGTTGAACAAACAGCCCACCAGCCTGTTTAAGTCGCTTCGAAAATCTGGATTCAACACAAGGTTACTATTCACAGGTTGGATTGATTGTGATCAGATGGACCTTGACTTGCCGCCCGCGTTACTGAAGGCCTGCGGAAAACATGGACTTAAAATTTCGATCATTACCAACGATTGAACACCGCGTCAAAAGCGGAGTAACAAAAACATGCACCGGAGCTGCCGACCGTAAACTGAAATCAATATCACTGGCGGAAACCCGGTGATTTTAGGCGTTAACTGCCATGAGGACACGCCATGTCGCTTGCTGACTTTGAAATGCACCTGACCGACCCAGCACCCGCTTTTCGTTGTTTCGATTGCGCCGACCGTAAGAAGGAATTGAAGCTTCTCACACCGATCACCAATACTCGTAGCCCCGCTGCTAGTGCTGAGAGCCTTAGAGAACTCGAAACGTTGCTCGGCACTCAATTTGACGATGTCCAACGTTTCTACGAACTGCACGATGGGCTGGAGCTCTACGCAGATACGCGTTCTGATGCGGTCGGCTTGGCATTTTTTCCAATCACCGTATGGAGCGACCTCAGTCGAAGGATGCGGGGTCAATTCACTGCAATGGGATTCGAAGAATCTCATGACCCCGACGGCTTGCTTCGGGGTATCGCGTTTGGCGTGGTTTGTCATTCCTCAAACTACTTCACATTCCAGACCACAGGTCCACATGCCGGCACCATCTTCTACATTGATCACGACGATTGGCAAGATCAACCTATCGCAGAATCGTTCGCGGACTTTCTTGCGCTCATTCTCCGAGATCCTGCCGACTTCCTTTTCAAAGTTGGGTGCTACACTCGTTATTCTGATGGCGAGACCGATACTCAGTGGATTCCTAAAGAATACATTCCTGATGCCGCACAGAATGGCATATAACAATAACATTGGAACCCAAACATGAACAACGCCGGGTGCCACTGGCTATCTGCCAGTGAGTGTGATATTTGATCAGAGATCATGGATAATTCTATCACAAGTTAGTCAACTGTGCTTTAATAAATTAAATTGATAAGTGGATGCAAGATTCACACTGGCAAGATGTCCAGTGCCACACATAAAAGGTTGTTGGTTGCTTTAAAATTCATCGGTGCTACCCGTCCACGTGTGCAGTGCAGCAAGTTGACGCTTTTAGGTTTTAGAGGAATTTTTGTTGATATCGCCTAGACGTTCTGATATATTCAAATCCGCTGATCCGTACTCGAATAAAACACCTCATCTTTACAGTCGAATACCCGCTATCTCACTAGGTGTTACCAAATGGTTCGCACTACACTGATATTCGCGATTTTGTTTTGTGGATGCACCCAGCATTCTGAGACACCCACTCCAGCCCCCAAGACCAACCCGTTGCCGAAGTCTCCCGCAACAGAGCCTCCTGCAACAGGGCTTCTCGATGACAAGGTTTCGATCAAGTTTTCAGAACTGAACTACAGTTTTCCGATAGCGGAAGTGGCCCAAGGGATTGAGATCGATTATGAAATCGTTGTTCGGGATGATGTGGCGAAGATTTTGCCGCTATCGCAACATTCGCAGTCCAATATCCGGATCGATTTAAACGGAGCTGACCATGCACAAAAGTGTGTACTTGAGCCGTTTGCTAGGTTAAGTGGTAACACGCAGTTTTATGGAGAATTCTCAGGCGGTTGTCTCGGCGCACCGAGAACCATATCGCCTACCGTCCTGCAACATGGACGCTATTCTCACACCTTTAAATGGAGTGGCCGAAATCTTTCCAATGATGGAGGTGGTGGCTCACTGCCCTATGGTGCTCCATTCCCTCCCGGTAAATACGTGTTAAATATACGCTGCATTGGCCAAGTTGTAGAGCAGGGTATTCCGAAGGATTTCCAAATCACAAACAATGTAACTGTGACGTTAACCGATTAGCGAATTAGGATGGATGGTCTTCAACAAAAGACTCTCCAATCGACTGTAACGTCCAGGACCAACCCATTCAATCGAAACGAGAACGCATTGCCGCCATCCATCTGATTGTGTGGTGACAATCATTATTAGGGTACGCATTAGCAAATAACCGTTCATCTTCTACGCAATGAAATTGCAACGGATTCGATGGGTGAAACGAGTGTTGAGGCAAACCATACAGACAGGCGGCTGGCCTTTCGGCAGCCACCCTACTAGACTGATTGTAAACGAAAAAAGGCGGGTTTGAATTTCTTCAAACCCGCCTTTTTTATGATTCGTGTGAATGAGGATTACTCTTTGAGCTCAAAGGTAAGAGCATTCTCTCCACTATCACTGACCGAGGCAGTCAGTTTACTGTTGGTATTAAATTTATCCGAAATCAACGACTCCGTAATGGCTTCGCCGTACTCATCCTTTTTATCGAGTGTCTTCACAGCGCTGATACGAACAATCTTTTCACCAGGAGGAACTTGGGCTGTGATTTGACCATTGGTAATTCCGCCCATTGCAGATGGTCCTTGTCCATCGGCTGGATCAAAGACGATACTGCCTTCGCTGACAGGTTCGCCGTTGAAAGTTACAGTTCCAGTCACAGGGTAAGTGGTTGCTTCGTCTGAGGATGAGCATCCTTGTAAAAGTAGTAGCCCTACCAACAGTAGAGAGAATTTGAACATTGTGTGCATTTAATTGTATTCCGATTATTGGCTGAAATTAAACCATGCCCGCGTTAGCAGGCATGGAACAGAGGTGTAAATTCGAGAGTGCAACGAAGCTCGATTATGGAAGCGCGACTACTTCGCCTTCACCCTTGGTACCTATGGCTTGGAAAACTAATTGATCAATAGTATTTGGAATGAATTGCACTGAAGCATCTGCCATTGTGATGACAACGCCACCAGGATGCCAGCTTCGAGTGTGTGTCTCGTTATTTGGAGTACTGCATTGGCGACAAGGAACTTTCTCTGTTCCGTTACAGTATTGATTGACATCACCCACTTTGGTGTTCGGCCCACGCATGGTAGTGAAGAAGACATTGCCGTGGTAAGGGTTATTATATCGACCTCGTAAATCATGCGAGCCTCCACAAACAACATTTCCAGGACCAGAAGCCGGAAGCCTGTCTTTTTGGATACGAATCTCGCCAATCATCGCGGTATTCGAAGTTCCATCTGTCACATCCGCAAAGTTTGTATCATTGCGAGGATAGAACATGCCACGCTGCGTACCTGCACCGCTACCAGTATGCGTGTCGCCATTACAGACCTGATAGTTCCCATGGAAACCCTGCTGGTCAATTTTTTCTCCATTTGGATCGGATGGACACGTGAAACCGTTAATGATCACTTTAGCCTCGGGGACACCGCCCAGGAACTCGTTGTTGTTAATGCGAACCTGGAATTGTTCTTGCAAAGCCGATTGTTCAACAAAGGGGAGAATTTGGTGAAACCATGAGAAGCGACGGTTAGTAGAATATCCTGGATCTCCGCCTCCGATATTACAATTGGTTGCCATCGGAAATACTCCGAAGGTATCGTGATAATTGTGCATAGCCAGACCGATTTGCTTCATCTGGTTTGTGCATGAAATACGTCTAGCAGCTTCACGAGCTTGCTGGACTGCTGGAAGCAGCAACGCGATTAAAATGCCAATAATGGCGATCACGACGAGCAACTCTACCAACGTAAAGCCTCGTCTTTTGGGCTGACAAATCACTGAACTTTCTCCTTGGATAAAAATAAATAAGAACGCAGACAGCCCACAACATCGGAGCCTCTTTCAATTATTAAATTCTTTAAAATAACAATTTAATTGAGAGAATGGAATTCAAAGATGAACTGGACATAATAACCAGTCCTTCTGTCTACCAAGAGAGAAGGTAGCTTGATACTAAATTAGCCAAGCAGGCAGGGTGAGTATTAGGTGGGAGTTGGATGGATACATATCCAACTGTTTACCAGAGTATTCAACGACAGTGAGACTGTCAACTTAAACTGGATTCTATTGCTGGGAATTTGCGCAATAAAAGAATCTTAAAGCTTAAATAAATCTAGACGCACGCCGGTTATGTCAACGCTTTTTGAATAATGTGTCGTTCTTCAACTCCGGTCAGACGCTGGTTTAATCCTTGGTGAGGGTAGCTTAGCCGTGTGTGGTCGATGCCCATTAAGTGAAGGATCGTGGCGTGTAGGTCGCTGACATGACATCGGTCTTCGACCGCCTTAAAACCAAGTTCGTCTGTTGCACCAATTGCCTGCCCGCCTTTTACGCCAGCGCCGGCGATCCACATTGAAAAGCCGTGCCAGTCGTGGTCTCGACCAGGCTTGTCTACGCCTTCACTTGTCGGGGTCCGGCCGAACTCGCCTCCCCAGACCAGAAGAGTATCTTCCCAGAGTCCGGATCGTTTTAAATCGGCGATCAATGCGGCGATCGGTTTGTCGGTTTCGCCGGCATGTGTTTTATGGTTGGTGATGCAGTCGCTGTGCCCGTCCCAGGTGTCTTCCTGGTGTCCGCCCCCTGAGTAAAGCTGAATGAACCGCACTCCATTCTGAATGAGTCGCTTCGTGATCAGGCACTTACGGCCGAAGTCTGCGGTTAACGGCTGGTCGAGGCCATACATCTCTCGTGTTGCGACATCTGTCTTGTCGAGATCCACAACATCGAGCGCCTCGGACTGCATCCGGTAGGCGAGTTCGTAGGACTCAATCCGTGCGAGTAGTTCCGAGTCTCCGCTGCGAGTTTGGAGATGTTCTTCATTCAGAGACTTGAGCAGATCGAGGCTCTGGCGTTGTGTGCGTTCGGTCGTTCCTTCCGGCGTAGCGAGATTTAATAGCGGTGTGCCTCCGCTACGGAACAGTGTCCCCTGGTGCGAAGCAGGCATATAGCCTGCCGACCAGTTGGAAGCACTCCCAATTGGGCCGCCACGAGGATCGGTCATCACGACAAAACTGGGGAGGTTCTCATTCTCCGTGCCGAGCCCATAACTGAGCCACGAGCCGAGGCACGGTTTGCCGATAAAAATACTACCCGTGTTCATCTGTAAGCAGCCAGATGCGTGTGCCGCAGTATCTGAATGCATCGACCGGATAACGCACAAGTCATCGGCATGCTGTGCAAGATGCGGAAACAAGTTGCTGATTTCTAACCCGCTTTGGCCATGCTTTTGGAACTCGAATGGCGACTTCATCAGGTGACCAATTGGCCGACTATTCGATCCGACTTCCACATCGCCAGAATAGCTTTGACCGTCGTACTTTGCGAGCGCAGGCTTGTGGTCAAACGTGTCTACTTGGGATGGACCACCGTTCATAAACAGAAAGATGCAGTGCTTGGCCTTTGCCGGAAAGTGCGGCTGTTTCTCGGAATCCGATGAAGCAGCAACTGCTTCCGTTGCCATAATATCGGCCAGTGCAAGCCCAGCGAACCCGCCGCCGGCCTGCCAGAGGAATTCACGGCGTGTTTGTCCGCATGCTGTGCGGTTCGGTAGGAATCGGGACATTAATTACTCCGGATAAACAAATTCGTTAAGGTTCAGAATCACACGGCAAAGTTCTTCCAGCGACTCATTTTCCAAAAATTCCGTCATCTGCTTCAGTTCGATACTTGTTGGCTCCCGACACAGCGCGGTTTGCCATGCCAATTGCACTTGCTTCTGTGAATCTTCACCCACTTCGTCACGTAGTTTCGCGGCAAAATAGCGAGCCTGTCTCTGGGTGAATTCTCCATTAAACAGGCTGAGCGCCTGTGTGGCCACTGTGGTAATTTGACGTTGGGGGCAACTGCTCACGGTATCGGCAAGGTCGAGAGTTTCAAACATGGGCACAATCAGCCCTCGTTTGATGAAGACGTAAATACTCCGACGTGAAGCTTCGCGTTCATCGGAAGCTTGCCAGATTTTTTCTTTGTCGGAGTTGGCTTCGAGCACCGCCACCGGAATACGCGGCTTCATTGCTGGCCCAAATTGTTTGCGGTTGAGCTGGCCGCTGACAAAGAGCATAGAATCACGAATGGCCTCGACTTCAAGTCGGCGATAACGCATCATTGACTCCTGAGATTTAACCATCCGCCATGTGCGGCTTTCCAAAATGAGTGTGTGTAACTTTTTCATAGACCAGTTCGCATCATGCATAAACCAATGAGCGAGCCAATCCAGCAGTTCAGGATCTGAAGGCGGCGCACCCATAATGCCGAAATCATTGGCTGTGTTTACCAGGCCCTGACCAAAATGCTGTTGCCAGACGCGGTTGACGATTACCCTTGCTGTCAACGGGTTACTGTCGCTTACCATCCACTGCGCCAGTCCAAGTCGACGCTGCGTTGTGGTGGAACTGGGCTCAGGGAAACTTGGTTGCTTGTGTACAAGAATTGCGGGAACCGCCGGCTCTACACGATCCCCAAGGTTTGTCGGAGATCCGCGTTTGAGAATATGTGTTGGTGGTGCTTTTGCCGAGGGTTCTCGCCACGCGTAGATCTCGGTATCGTCAACGGTGACCGTCTGTTCTGTTCGCCCTTTACGTGGTCGTTCGAGCGGATTAAAGACCGCAACAAGACTATAGTAGTCGCTTGAACTGAGTGGTTCAAATTTGTGGTCGTGGCAACGGGCACAACCAATAGTCAGCCCGAGAAACGCTTGTCCGGTGGTACTAACAATATCGTCGAGCTGGTCATAGCGGTCTGCAAGCGGATCGGCGGGTTCGTCGTCCCAGTGACCCAGGCGAAGAAACCCGGTGGCGATCTGGGTTTCGACCGAGCGGTCAGGCAGTTCATCCCCCGCAAGTTGTTCGAGGACAAAACGATCAAATGGCTTGTCGTTATTGAGAGCATTGATTACATAGTCTCGATATCGCCAAACGAAAGGTTTTTCCGCATCACGTTCATAGCCGTTGCTGTCAGCATATCGAACCACATCTAACCAGTGTCGAGCCCAGCGTTCTCCATATTCGGGTCGAGACAGCAAATCGGTGATGACACGATCCAGATCACCTGACTTTGAAAAATCGGACTGTTCCTTAATCGAAGGGGGCAGACCAATCAGATCGAGATAGACCCGCCGCAGCAAGTCATTTTGACTTGCTTGAGGTTGAGTGCTGAATCCCTCTGACTCCAGTTTTGCCAACACAAACGCATCAATCTCGTTTCGTCCCCACGTCTTGTCTTTGACTTTTGGAATAGCGGACTGCCGAATGGGTTGAAAAGACCAGTGTTCACTCGGAGGGCGAGGGATCACTTCATCTTTAGGTACAATGGCTCCGTCGTCAATCCAACTCCGCAGTAACTCGATCTGCCTCTCCGACAGTCGAGCGCCTTCTGGCGGCATGCGTGAGTCTTCGTCAAGGGAAACAACGCGGCTGATCAACTCACTCTGCTCGATTTCACCTGGCACAACGACCGATTCTAAAATCAAGGAACCTGCATCAAGGCGCAAGTCTCCTTCTTGTTTCCCCGAGCCATGACATACTACGCAGCGTTCAAGCAACAGTGGTTTGATTTCCTTCTCATAATCGACTCCCAAAACCATTAACGGAAACAGTAACACCGCGCTGAGAAGCGTGCAAGAAAGAATAATAGGATGGTTCATCACAATGATGACTCCTGGATGTTAGAGATGCGATACTTCACTCTTTTTGGCGTGTCCACTATTCTTAGGGAAGTTCAGGGGGTGTTCATAAAAATCTATCCATTCGATTGTAAAAGTTCTCATTGCACAATGCAACAAAATTTCGAAACAAACCGAATATCCGGGCGGCTGGCCTAAAAAAGCAGCCACCTTACGGGTCTAATCATCGGTGAACATCATAGAATACAACTGCTGAAGCTCAAGGCTTACCGTTAGAAAAAGTGATTTCGGTTGGCTCTTCAATCTAATGAACCCAAAGTGTTCGTAGAAGGATACTGCACCTTCATCTTTGGCATCGACTACCACAGCGAAACATGCAACGCCCGATGTGATCGCACGCCTGATGGCATCACTTAGAATTCCGCCACCAAGCCCCTGTCCCTGGTACCGTTTATCAATTGCCAGACACCCCACTCTGGCTACTGGCACACTTGGGTAACGTGGAAGTTTTTTTACTGTTTTCTCAGGTAATTCATTGAGCAATATTTGGCCCATTGAAATCGTATAGTACCCTGCTATCGCGTCTGCTTTATTATCAAGAACGACGTAACAGAGAGTCACATTTCGTTTGATATCTTGACTTAGCTGTTTACGAAAGTAGTCATTCAGTTCTTGTACTCCACAATCAAACTCTGTTCGATCATGTTTATCCTTCTGAAACAACTCAATGCGAAATGGTGGTGCTGTCATGAGCTTTCAAAAAGATCTTTACTATCTGAAATAGCTTTTCTGAGGGCCGGAGCAACTGGTTGGGGATCGATTAAAGCAGCCGCAAACCGTTGTTGATCGTCTAAGGAAAGTTCGATCATGGCATGGCCTTTTATGGCCTCTTCTGCCGCTTCACGCGCAGCAGAAACAACAAAATCGGT
>NVWB01000295.1 GCA_002733575.1 Blastopirellula sp.
CCTTTCAACCCTGTTTGGCATTGGTACAGAACTGACCTTCGGCAGCAATGAAAGCGACCTGGTAAAAGCCATTCGCGAAAGCACCCAGCAATCCACCAACCGCGCCGGGCAAAAACTGGTTGATCGAACTCTGGATATCCAACCAACCATCACCGTACGCCCCGGCTGGCCCCTGCGCGTCATCGTCAACAAGGATATCATCATGACGCCATACAGTCCGGCAGGTGAATGACATGGCAAGCCTCAAACTTGGAAAGCTGCCAGATCGTGAAACGACCAAGATCACATTCACTGCCAGTGCTGAATTGAATAAATTGCTGACAACTTACGCCGCAGCCTATGAGGCGGAATATGGTCTACGTGAATCCATCACCGATCTCATCCCCCATATGCTGGATGCTTTCATCAAGACTGACCGCGGGTTTCAGAAAACAAACAAAATATCCACGTTTAGTAAAATTTCAGATGCGAAATCAATTCATCCGAATGATGAGAATTGATCCAATGTTGCCACTGAAGTTATTTCAGACGAGCGGTGGTAGTGCGGAGAGGCTGTGTGAAAACACAAAATTCAGCGATGCCGGTAGAATTTTGTTCTCAATGCCGATACAATCTACAATGACAGTGCATTAAGTCGCCAGTGAATGGCTAAATTGTAGAACTTTTTTCTATCAGATTTCGCGGCATCAGTGTTTTCACACAGCCTCCGGACCTAGTGACAACGTTGGGTCAAATTCATTGTTCAAGATACGACATCATGTGAAAAGTCAAAAAGCACTAATATGGGTTGCCAACATGAGTGACATGTAGCCTAAAGAACGCGTCACCGCTGAATTTGGCAGGGGACAAACTAAAAGCATATCTTCAATATGCCTCAAGACGAAAGACGTTGTCTTTGATGCGGCGTAGCAATTTCATAAGTGTTGCCTGCTCTTTTTTTGTGATGCCTTCCAGATTGCGCCCATAGACATTTTGGGCGATCAGCAGTGCCTGCCCAAATATGCGTTGTCCTTGATCCGTTAATTTGACCGCTGCTCTGCGGCGGTCAATAGCTGCATCATCGCGGACAAGAAGGCCGTTTTTGACCATTTTGTTGATGGCCCGACTAATCTTTGACCTGTCAGCGACCGCAATTGCTGTAATTTCATTCACGGTCTGGCCATTGCGTTCAGCAAGGATTGCGAGAATACGCCACTCAAGTGGTGAAATGCCAACTGGAGCCAAGGCCTTGCTCATGTTTGCCAAATTTTGGCTTTGGATTGCTGCGAAATAATGCATCGGGTAAGCCGTAATCCTGAACCCATTTTCTCCATGCTGTTCATCACTAGCATTTCCATCTGTCGACATTCGGACCTCCATCAGATTTGACATGATTTCGTGTTCATGATACCACAATTGTAAATAATGTGCAAATTATGATTAAATGCACATAATAATGTTAATTGGAGAAGCAATGAAAATCACCATGCTGGGAACAGGTGCAGCACTTCTTGATCCCGACCGTGGGCATTCTTCCATTGCTGTTACGGTGGGCAAAACAACCTACCTGCTGGATTGTGGTTCAGGTGCGTCAAGGCAACTGGTCAAGGCGAATATCGACCCGACGACTGTCAAAGCGGTGTTTCTTAGCCATTTGCACTTTGATCATATTGCTGATTTTCCCGTTTTCGTAATCGCAAACTGGATGGCGGACCGACAAACGGCACCAATTGTTGTTGGTCCACCGGGAACAGTTGAATTCGTTGATCATCTATTTGAAGACGGCGCTTTTGCGATCGATATCAAGGCGCGCATACAATATCCCCAGCGTCAGAAAAACGCCATTGTACTACGCCCTGATGTAAGGTTGATGGAACCGGGATTGATTTATGAAGATGACAATATTCGGGTAACAGCAGGTCTGGTGGATCATATTCCCGAGGAGATTTCAAAATGTTTCGGATTGCGCCTCGAAGCCGAAGGCAAGGTGATCGCGTTTAGTGGCGATACAGCGCCCTGTGACACTATGCTTGATCTGGCCCGCGATGCCGATTTGCTTATCCACGAGGCCACATTTCCCGAAGCCGCAATAGAATTTCGCTCAAAAGCAGGCATCGGAACATTTTCTCATACAAGCCCAAGGCAATTGGGGGTGTTGGCAAAAAAAGCGAACGTCAAAAGCGTTGTGGCAACCCATTTTGGCCATTGGGACAGTACCAATGCGATTGTTCGAAAACTAGCCGCAAAACACATGCCGGTCGAAATGATGGGGCCGCACCTGATGGATGAGGTCGCGGCCGATATTCGTGAAGCTTATGACGGGCCAATCGCACTTGCACATGATCAGATGGTTATTCATCTGTGAGCCATTTCCGATGAAATAATTCAGGGAAACACGAAGGAGGAAGAAGTAATGAATATCTTAAAAACCGGCAATTTTGTTGCCGCAATGATTCTGGCAACAACTGCGTTCAGCCTACCTGGTAATGCACAAACAATTGGTATTGGTACCAATCCACAGGGGTCACTTGCCTATGCAACCGGTGCCGCTATTGCCAAGGTTGTTAGCGACAACACAGAATTGAAAGCACGGGTTATACCTCAAGGTGGTCCGGTTGTGACTATTCCTTTGGTTAGCAGCGGAGAACTGGAATTCTCTATATCCAATGCGATACCCCTGGCCTTTGCCCAATCCGGCAAAGCGATGTTCAAGGGCAGACCACAACCCGGTGCCAAAATGGTCGCGGCGTTTTTCAACCTGAATGTAGGCTTCTTTGTTAAAAAAGACTCCTCAATCAAGTCGATTGCTGATTTGAAGGGTAAAAAAATATCAACGCAGTTTGTGAAACAGAAAAACCTCGCCCTGATTGGCCGGGCAATTCTGGCAACTGCGGGGCTTACATTTGACGATGTGGACGGCGTTCCGGTACCCAATGGCGTACGTGGCGTGGAAGATTTCATCGCTGGCAAAATTGATGCTGGTAGTTTCTCAGTAACATCAGGAAAAGTAAAACAGGCGAACGCTGCTGTTGGTGGTATTCGCTGGTTGACAATTGCCGACACGCCTGAAGCCAATGCGATACTTGCCAAAATAGCACCCGGGAGCTTTGTACAGGTTGTTAAACCATCTCCGGGCCGCCCTGGCATGGATCAGCCGACCGGCGTATTCGCAGCACCTTTCTTACTTGTTGCGGGAGTAAATACGCCTGACGATGTGGTTTACAAAATGGTTAAAACCTTGCACGCAAACAAGGCCGGATTGGTTGCTTCCCACAAAGCATTCAACGGTTTTCAACCCGACGCCATGGCGCGCGATTTAGGCATTCCGATTCACCCTGGCGCTGCCAAATTTTATAAAGAAATTGGTATCGGTCAGTAACCGGACTGGATCACGAAGATGCAGATCGACAAAGCCAGGTGGATAATTACTGCATTGGCAATTATGATACCCGTTGTATCGACGGCCTGGGGAACCGATTTTTATCGATTGATTGGATTGAATCTGTTTGGCGAACAGATTCTCTCTCTTTTACTGGCACTTGTTCTGCCGCTTGCATTCTTGCTTTATCCCGCGAGCGGTCGCGGCAGCGGTGAACGAATATCGATTCCACTTTATGATATTTTTGCTGCCCTTCTCGGTTTTACATGCGCGCTCTATATTGCCTTTGAATACCCACGGATATTTGAAGAACTTTACACCAGACCGCTTGATGCAACACTGGTGGGGGCAGTACTGATATTACTGGTAGTGGAATGTCTGCGCCGGACCGCTGGAACATTTCTTGCGATGGTTGTTCTTTTCTTCCTGGTATTTGCCTTGTTTGGCCATCTTGTTCCCGGTGAACTTCAAGGTCGAAAGGTGGCACTGGACCGTTTGATCGTCTATCTCGCCATCGACAGTAACGGTATGTTCGGTCTGCCGATGGTTGTCTCCTCCACAATTGTGGTTGCCTTCGTTTTGTTTGGTAACCTGCTGACCAAATCCGGTGGAGGAGATTTTTTTACGGACATATCAATGGCGGCAATGGGCCGCTATCGCGGTGGCTCGGCGAAAATTGCCGTGACGGCTTCGAGTCTTTTCGGGTCTATATCAGGAAGTGCCGTTTCAAATGTTGCTTCCACCGGAATAATTACCATCCCGCTGATGAAATCTGGCGGTTTCCGCGCAAGCACCGCTGCTGCAATTGAGTCAGTTGCATCGACCGGGGGCCAGTTGATGCCGCCGGTAATGGGAGCAGCGGCTTTCCTTATGGCCGAGATGCTGCAGATTAGTTACACGGATATAGTAGTGGCTGCATTACCGCCCGCAGCGCTTTATTATCTGGCACTGTTCATTCAGGCGGATTTGCTGGCGGCGCGCAACGGAATCGAAAAAATCGATAAAAGCAAAATTCCCCAAACGCGCGAAGTATTCTCGCAGGGTTGGCTGTTTATTGTTCCATTTGTTATTTTGATTTTGGCGTTGTTTCAGTTCGGTCAACGGCCAGAAAATGCCGCACTTTTTGCCTGTATTTCCTTGTTGGTTATAGGATTGTTTTCCGGTTACAGGGGGAGACGCCTTCATCTGTCCAAAACCATTGATATCTTGGTCGCCACGGGCAAATCTGTGGTTGATATCATACTGATAGGCGCAGCTGCAGGGATTATTATCGGCGTACTCAATATCACTTCATTGGGTTTTGCTTTAACGCTGTCTCTGGTCGACTTTGCCGGAGGCAGTTTGCCAATGTTGCTTGTGCTGGCGGCAATTGTGTCGATTATTCTGGGAATGGGAATGCCTACGGTCGGGGTCTATATCCTGCTCGCGACGTTGGTTGCACCTTCTCTTATCGAACTTGGCGTTAGACCATTGGCTGCCCATTTGTTTGTTCTGTATTTCGGAATGATGTCAATGATAACCCCACCGGTCGCCATTGCTGCGTATGCCGCCGCTGTTATTGCCAAATCAAACCCCATCAGCACTTCAATTGAGGCGGTGCGTTTTGCCTGGTCAGCCTACATCATTCCTTTCGTATTTGTCTTTTCCCCGGCACTTATTCTTGAAGGCGATTTGATTGATATATTGTTGGCAATATCCCGGGCGGGCATAGGCATATGGCTGGTAACTGCAAGCATCGTGGGATATTTCAACAACCACCTGAACTTCTCACTTCGTATCATCTATTTGTTGTTGGGGATAGGATTGTTGATCCCGGCAGAGATAATGCCTGGTGGCTTTCCAATGGTCATATTTACCCTGTCTGCGGGACTGTTCGCAATCGTTTATGAGTTCATGATCAAGCAGGAGACTGCAAAAGTATCGGGTAAAAGCGGGTAAATCGATATTTTCGGCGAAATAACACTCTCCACATATCCGTTCAGAGCCATTGTTGATCATCAAGTACAATCAAGTTTGTCCAGCAAGCGGCACGACCAAGACTGTTGCAATGGGCTGATTTTGATGAAAAAGTCGACAATCTAATCTCGGCCGTGATTTTGTAGAAATAGATTTCAGACACTTCAATTGATCAGAATTTAATTCTAACTGACGCTCATATTTGAAACGAAAACCTAATTTTTACGACCAAATTTCAGCAGGTCGACTTTTTCATCAAAATCGGCTCAGAGTTGCCGTTTGATGCAACGCCGACAGATGCCTGTTCTGGAGGCTTTTCTGAAAACAGTGGCATCGAAAATTACACATAATTCATACGGATAATGGACGGAGAAATTATTGCTCTTATTCTACAAGCAAGTGTGAAGTTGGAACCTCAAACAACGGCAATCATTCCCACCACATCCATACTCGCAGCATAAACACACCTCTCAAGAGCACAGATACAAGTGCGGGCCAGTTACGCTAGATATGGAGGCAGTTGGTGCTGAATGGCTAGACGCTTGCAAAATTAATTATTGAGAATTGTGAAGAAAATAACAAATGGAGCGCATATCGGCATTACCTTGCTCATCAGAATCGAGCCAGATGAATGACCACAGCAGGGTTTTGTAATTACCTCGACACCATACAGAGACCGATTGTGGATTTAATTGGCCAGATATTCGTTTCGCGGTGGCTACCAGGTGGCTACTAGCACCAAATCCTGTTCGATCCTCAAATGAAAAAAAGAATAATATATAATAGTATCAATTAGTTATTTGGTTGCGGGGGTAGGATTTGAACCTACGACCTTCAGGTTATGAGCAGGATGGTCATTGATCAGAGCGCTATCTTTTCATACCTGATTTGGCTGTAAATTGATTTCAAGTGGTTGCCACTTGGTGTGGGGGGGTGATCCAATTGAGACATCGCAGGTCCGCCCAAAAAAGCAAAAAAACAAATGCAAACAAAGCGTTGCAGGAACATTGCAAAATGCGTCTATTTGAGACATATACCGGTGTCTCAAAACAAACGCCGATAGCTTTGGGAACATAAACCTAACAAGAAAATACGCAAATGAGCGATAAATGTAGGGTTTACAGGGGATATGGCCGATATTCGGCAGATTATGCGGTGAAGTCAATCATAAGTGCGGCGGACGTAAGTGGGAAATCACTTCCCAGTTGGCGGCGAATTTGAGACACCCGAAAAAATCAATGTAAACAATAAGGTAGATGAAACAGGGTTATTTGACTGAATAAGTTAAGTGGGAAGGCCAGAATTACACTTTGCGGGTCACATGGCGGACCGGAAGGGCTTCGGTCAATCGCTGATCTGTCATCATTGGCCATGCAGGATTTAGGCTTTCCAAATTCCATTCGCCATCAAGGCCGCTGTCTGGTCGCCGCAAGCGTTTGACAAAAATATCGCCATTTTCCAGCGTGATAGCGCAATCACGTCCGATCATGCGTTCGGTGTTCGCACGAACCGGATCATCCTTATACATGAACAGTGTATCGCCATCGTTATAGGTCGGGTGCATTGAGTTGCCGCGCACTTTGACGGCAAAGATCGCATTCTTAAGCTGCATATACATACCGGGCGGAGCGTCTGTTTTGTCCGGGTTATCGTTTTCTGGAATATAGGTCAGGGATATGTCGTCAGGCGAACCATTGCCGCCTGCTGATATGTAGCCAAGCATGGGAACCTTGACATCAGACGGGGTGATATCATCGTCTATTGCATAGGTCAGATTAATACCGAGTACATCAAAAAGTCGTTCAACCTTGTCAAATGACGGCATGTTCCCATGCTTAATATTACGAATTAGAGCGTTGTGACCTACGGCTTTCTCTGACGCCTTAGATGCACTTATCCCTTTGTTCTTTAACGCCCGTTCTATGATTTTCATCAGGTTATCCATGCATCTAATTAGACATATACGTCTAATCAGATCAATCTTTTTCGTAAATCGGTAAATACGTCTTGATAAATTAGACGTATTAGTCTATTAATGATTAGTAGACAAAATTTATGAGGAAGCCATGAACAAAGAATCGTTGTTAGCTTTGGCGGAAGCCTTAGCCGCCCATCAAGGGGTTACCCATTGGGCGATTTCGTCAAGAATATTTGGCAAGGGAAACTTCTTCGAGAAGTTGAAAGAAGGTCGCGATTGCTATCAATCGTCTGTTGAGCGTGCCCATAAATGGTTTGGCGTGAACTGGCCTGATGATCTGCAATGGCCTGAAAATATCATGCGCCCTGATCGCCAAATAAATTTGGAGCGTGCGTAATGATTAGCTTCAAGGATATTTGCGCGTTTGCAGCGACGACATTTTTCATCGCCGGATTTTTTGCTTGGATTGATATCACGTTGAGGGTTGGATCATGAAGATGATGCGGCGAAGGTTTGCGGAACTGTGTGTTCGCTTGGCGGTCAGGGTTCAATTCCCAGAGCGGCCAATTGACGCCCAATCTGACGGTATAATTCTACAGCTAGGTCATGTGTCAGTTGATAGCGAACAGGTGGAAACTCAAGTGTCTGATCCTGTTCGATCACCAAGGATATGGTTTTCTGATTGTCGAGTGCGGACACCTTAACCGATGTAAGTTCACCGCCATCAAAAATTTCTAAATTACTCATTTTCACCTCCGTAAAGAGCAAGCTATGTCAAAATCACCTTACAAAACTGTTCCCGTTTTATCAATTAACGTGCCAGAAGATCGCGCGCGCAATCTTGATCAGGATTGGGTTGAAGCTCTGGCAGCAATGTTTCTTGATCATGGAAACAAGACCGCAATTGAAGTGCGTGCAGATGGTGAAGGTTATGTTCTGGTTTCCGGTTTGCATCGGCTTCATGCGGCGCTATCGCTCAAATGGGAAGAACTGACAGTCAAACTTGTTGAGGCTTCCACAGATAACGAAGCTGCTGAATATAAGTTGCATGAAGTTATTGAAAATATCGGGCGGCGTGAACTGACTATTCTTGATCGTGCCCATCACCTGTTTGAATTCGATAGGGTGATGAAAGAGTTGCACCCGGAACTTAAAAACGGCGGTAATACGTCAATTGTTGCAACGGAAGCCAACCGGACGGCAATCTTTGCCATCCGGTCGGATATTGCGGAAACTGTGGGTTTATCTGATCGCTCCATTCGTATGGCCGTTCAACTTTGGAAGGCGCTTTCTAAGCCAACCCGCGAAAAGGTTGACGGCACTTGGCTTGCAAATCATCAGGCCGGATTGATGGGCATTGCAGCCCATGGCGCGAAGATGCAAACCAAAATTCTTGATGTTCTGTTTGATGAAAATAGCAATCCAAAGTCTGTTGCTGATGCGCTTGAATTTATCGAAAATGGTCGGCTGGTCACATCAGCAGAACGAAAAATAGGCGGCTTGATCAAGTCGTTTTCCAAACTGGATGATACGGGCTTTGATCGCATATTGTCACTGAACAAAGATCGCGTTCAGGCGTGGTTTGATCGTCAGGCAAAAGCCTAATGCGAACTCAAGAATACTATACCGTTCTGGAATTGGCCGAACTTGCACAGCGTTTAAGTGTGGGCTGCTTGCCTCATACAAAACGCGGCGTGCAAGACGTGGTCAACCGTGAAAACTGGAACGCTTCGCCATTATCGCGACAGCGTACAGGCCGGGGCGGCGGTATTGAATATCATTTCAGCATTATGCCCGAAGCGTTCGTTGTGGCGATGATCGCGGATGAGCAAAAAGAACAGGCGATCATCGACAGTGCAAAGGCCATGGAGCAACAGCAAAAATCTTTGGTTGCTTTGTCACAAACTGAATTAAATGCGCGTCAGCGAACAGTTATGGAAGCGCGCGTTGGTATCGTACAAAAGGTGCGGGAACTGGAAATTCGCGAAGGTTGCACATCGCGCCAAGCTATCATCAAATTAGTTGAACAATCCGGCATTGATCCGGTGCTTGGAAAGCTTGCCACGGTGGCAAATGCAAGGTCTGGCAGCAAACGTACTTTGTCGAAACCGGGGGTATCGCGATGGTTGAAGGTGCACAAGGATAATGGCGTTGCAGCACTTGCACCAAAAGCCAGCCGTGATACTGCCAGCTTTCCCGAATGGTTTCCCATCTTCATGGGTTATTATGCGCGCCCTCAAGCCCCCACAATTTCCGAAGCATTTGAGGATTTCAGATATAAGTTTGATGATCCTAAAAACGCGCCGTCTTATGATCAAGTTCGCCGTTGCTTAAAGAAGCTGGACAGGGTCAAGGGGACGCAAACGCCATCGCAGCGTTGTCAGTCGCATCATTGAAATCACCAAACGGCATAGCCAATCAGTAGCGGTAACCTTCGGCGTAAAAACAAAAATCACTCTGCATGTTGGTGCGGTCGCCAGTTACGGCGGCAGATATGTTGCTGCCCTTCCCGGTCCTGATCCTGAACTTCATGAAGTCATCGAATTTGTAGCCGCTGCCGGTGTTTACGGCGGCACGTTTAAAGCTGGAATGGAAATTTAATTATGGCACAACAACATTCACTTGTGACCGTCGTTGGTCGCAACAAGCACATCGCAAAAGTTGCTGCAAATGCGGCTATAATCTTCACAGAAATTGCATTGGGTGATGGGGCGTCTTATCCATCGGGTGGCGAAACGGCCCTTCAAAACGAAATCCATCGTGGTTTGATAACAGGCTCCGGCGTTGAACCGGGTGAACCCAATGCGGTTTGGTTTGATTTGTTCGTTCCGGCCAATGTGGCCACGTTTCACGCTCAAGAAATAGGCTTGTTTGATGAAGATGGCATTTTATATGCTGTATCAAGATATGAAACGCCGGTGCCAAAATTTGGCCCGGATAGTAGCAGTCTTTCGGATAACACATTTCGAATTGTTGTGGTTTTTTCCGATACTGAAAACATTATCATTAGTCTAAGCTCAATTTCCGGCCTGACGCCGGATAACCTTCAGGCTCATCTGCCTTTCGCAACCGATCCCGAATTTGCAAATACGGATACCGTTGGGCGCATTGCCCAGGTAAAGCAAATTCACGATCTAATTGCAGCCCTTCCCAGCCTAGCTTTGCTGCAAAACAATCTGGTTTATCCTGAAATCGAAACGCTTACTGCAACACTTGCAATCACTGACAATGCCGATGGCACGTTGACAGTTGATGCAGGTCAAGCATGGCTCATGCGTGGTCTGTTTCGCTATTCAACGGATGACTTTAATCTTGCAGCGCGCACCGTCACAACGGTTGCGAGCAAGGAATATCATTTGCGTTGGACATTGGCCGATGGATTTACGCTCAAGGATATTGCTGATGTTGCATATAACCCGTCCGTTTTGGTGGAAGAAAACGCAGCACTCGATACAACTTATGATGACATGCTGATTGCATTGATTGTCACCGATGGCTCAAATGCTGCAACGATTACCCATCTGAAAAATAAAGCGCATTTGCATTTGAGTTACTCCAACGTAAGCGCTCCGACCACCAGCTACCTTGCCAATGGAGCAAGTAGAGATGTTGATATTTTAGTCCAGTGGGCGCGCCAACCACGTGTTGCGGCGTCAATGTCTAGTTTTAGCATGCACAGCAATGGCCATTCCGATCATAACGATAAATCGCAAACAATTTCTGAACTTACTAGATACTTGGTGCGTGTCCATCAGATGTACGATTATACAGTGAATTTGGGTTTGACAGCGGAACTAACTGCATAGGAGATTAGTATGAAGGTAATTCTAGAGACTGATATAGTTACAGGTAGTTTTTCTGGAGATATGGACGGTGTTGATATCTCATCCGAGCTTGCCGTTTTGCCGTTTGAACACCTTAGGTTTGATGGCGATGATATCGTCGATGCGTCTGCAATTGTTGATTGGTTGATCGATGGCGCTGGTCAAAAGCGCCTGCCTGCCATGCATCCCGGTAGCGGCTTTCAAGTGCTTCAATGCGCCATTGATGATGAGTTGCTTTTTGAAAATGATATTTGGCGCATAAAGACTGATGCGGACCGGCTGGCCGAAGCCAAGGTAGCTACCTTGCAGGCTATTGTTGCAGTTGCTGATCAGTTTACCGCACCTGTCCTTGCAAAATACCCGCTGGCCGAAACCAATGGCTGGGCTTTGAAGCAAAAGGAAAGTGAAGCAATCATAGCAGCATTGGCGGCAGGCAATAGCATTGCCGATACGCTGGCCAAAACAATGATTTTGAAGGTTCTGGCCGCTGCTTCCGATTGGAATGACGCCGCTGTTGAGGCGGCTGCAATTGCGATTATGGCAAAAGCTGCCGAATTTGGCGCAATCGCTGCAATGGTAGAGATTATGCGTGAGGGAGCCATTGTTGCGGTTGCCGCAACAAATGATCTGGCAGAACTCGAAGTGGTCAAAGGCCAACTTATGCAATCGGCATCCGCCTTGGCCGTTCAATACGGGCTTGCATGATCATGAACAAGATTTTCACCCTTTTTGCCCTGATGCTGATGTTCACAAGCCAATGCTACGCCGCTGAAGTTTACCTGTTTCGGGGTGCGGCTGGAAAGATATTTTCAACCGGGCTGGATGATCTGGGAAAGCGCCTGAAGCGCAACGGTCACAAGGTTTATGTGTTGGCCCATGGCAATAGCAATGCGGCCTTCCGTGAAATCGTAACTCTACACCTCAAACACGTATCGATTATTGGCCATTCCATGGGTGGCAAGACAGCGATCCGCTTGGCTCAAAGGTTGGTGGATCGCGGTGTTAAAGTTTGCCTGATCGCAACCATTGATCCGGTGGGTGCCGGAATTGTTCCGGCCAATGTTCGCGTAGCTCTCAATTGGTGGCAGGGTCGCTTTTCAAGGCTGATAGCAGGCAAAGGTTTCAAGGGTCATTTGCGCAATTTCAAAATGACTGGCTGGCGTCATATCGACCTAGACGAAGCCGCAATTATTCACAACCGCATCGCTACCGTTTTGGGTAGCCGGTGCAGATGAAAGATCACTGCACACTCTGGCCCGACCGTATCGGCTCTATTGACTGGGGCCTTTGCTGTTTTCACCACGACATTTCCTATGCAATCGGTTCAAATAAATGGGCCGCTGATTGGGCTTTATTTCAGTGTGTTGTCGATGCCGGATCGTTATTTTTTGCTTCTCTCATGCTTGTGGGCGTGAGTATCGCCGGCGGATTGTTTCACAACGGAAATAAGAAGAAATAGCCCCGCTTAGGCGGGGGCCGGGATGCGTCAACATCCCGAACCGTGGGCTGTCACCCACACGACCAAAACCGGCCAGTTTGGGCCATCCCGCCACCTCGCACGAGGCGGGGCTTATATACGTGAAATATCTTAATGAAGCCTATACGCTGCACCTCATGCAGTGCTCTCTTGTTTAAATCAGACAGGGGCGCTATTGCTGGCACAATCGAGATCAAATGCCGCCGTTGTGGCACGATCAATTCATTGAGGC
>NVWB01000037.1 GCA_002733575.1 Blastopirellula sp.
GAACTCCACCGCAAACACTTCTTGCTACGGTCTCTAAAAGTGTATAAACCCCCTGTTTTCTAGTCCTAATGACATATTCTACTTAGGGCCGATCGTTGAATCTTGTGCGTAATAAATAATCCTCAAGCAAACGGAAAATTAATCACGCAAAGCTGCAAAGGCGCCAAGAAAGTTTAAAGCAAAACCTCTTCGAGGCTTCGCGTAAGAATCTTTTTTTTCGACAAGATAAAATGTAAACCCCAACTCTCTGTGCCTCTACTGTTTAAAGCTTCTTTTCTTCCTTCCTTGGCGTCTTTGCGACTTGGCGTGAGACATCTTACGAAGGAGTTTATGATGATGATTTGAATTTCGATATTATGGTCGGGTAGAAGGTTGAAAGCGGTGGAGTTCACCGAGAAGTATCTGAAGAACTACCATCTTACTCTTCATGGGCCGCATCTTTTTTGTCGGCTTTGAGTCCAGACAAAAATTCAACCAAATCACGAAGCTCTCTTTGCGATAAATGCTTGAAGATGTCTTCCGGCATAGGGCTCTTGGCACTGCGAGTTGCTTCGACTTCATCTTGAGGGATTGTGATTAGGTTTCCCTTGGCATCGACAATGTTAATCGCATCGTCGGTTTCTTCTTTAAGAACGCCTGAGAATGTCTTGCCATCTTCGGTTAAAACGAGAATCGATTCAAATCCCTTGGCAATTTTAGCATTCGGAAGCACGATTGCTTCAAGGAGGTAATCACGAAGTTTCTCTTTGCCAATCGCATCCAATTCTGGGCCAACACGCCCACCGGTTCCTTGAGCCCGATGACACCGAACACAGGAGACCTCGGTCTTCTCGAAGAAGATTTTTTTACCCAGTTCGGCATCGCCCCCGGATAATGCAGTGCGATATTTGGCGAGAGGGTCTTCCGAATTGAGCGAGCTTTGATAGTCGCTCAAGAGTGCTATGATTTTCTTATTGCCCTTAAATGCTTGTGCGGCTTCAAGCGCATCCAGGTGTGTATCAGCAGGCAACTTGCCATCGATCAATTTTCGCAGGGAGGAAACAATCAGTGATGCTCCTCCTTTAATTTTAGTAGAAGCCAAGGAAGCCAACGCCGCCTGACGTTCGATGGTCGTTTCTGAATTAATCCCTTCAGTCAAAGCGACTAACGCTTCTTCTGGGGCGATTGATGCTAGTAGATCTCTGGCCACAGCTCGAATTCTTGGAACATCACTTTGAAGCCCTTGCAAGACTAAAGGCTTCGAGTCTTTTTCAAGCGAGACGACTGCACGTAAAGCATCTGCCCGCGTTTGTTCAGGCTGTTGTTGGTCAAGGACTATTTTCTTCAGTGCCGGAATCACTTCTTTCATTCCAAGTTCAGCGGCCACTCTGGCACCTTCGCTGTGAACTTTACCGGAAGAAGCTAAAATGCTTGACAGAGAATGGGTCAGAGCTTTCTTGGCAACTTGTTTGTCTCGGGCGACAAGAGGCCGATAGAAGTTGAGAACTCGATCAAGTTCGCCTGGTTTGTCCCAAGTCTGGAGCATCGCTAAGGCTTCAAGACGTATGGCTGTCGGCATGTCTGTTCGCCCGGCAAATTGAGCCAAGTTGTTGGCACTTTCTTGATCGCCAATCCGGAAGTTGGCATTGAGAATTCGACGCAATAATGCGTCATCGCTGTAGCCTTGATTAATAAGCTTCGCCAGCTGCGGCATGGCAGGTTCGATAGGCAGATCATGGATTGCTCTTGCTGCTTCGAGAATTACCTGTTCGTCACTATCTTTTAAATATCGCACTATCGAAGGGCTCCCCAGTCTTCGCAGTGCCACGATTGCCGCCTTGCGAACCGCGACCGAAGGATGATCGGCCAAGTCTGCCAGTCCTTTGATGTTTTTGGTTCCAGCCAAGGCCATCATCCCGCCATGACGTAAAACCGGATCAGCATCGGCGTTCGCGGCTAAATTTTCGACCACCCGGGCGATCAATTGATTCGTGTCTCCTTGTGGGCCAGTTTTACCGAATCCTAGCATTGCAAAGTATTTAACACGAGCATTCGGGTCATCTAACAAATCAACAAGCCCGATGGTTAGTTTCAGGTCACCCAATACCTTTGCGGCTTGGGCGCGAACTTCAGGGTCTTCATCTTTTATTAATGTCTTCGTCAATAAACTGGCAGCTTTGGCTCGTTCTTCATAGTTGGGTTTCACTCGGGCCAGTTGTCCGATTCCCCAGATGGCATGCAGCCTGCCCAGTTGGTTTTTGCTGGTAGCAGCGACTTGCTCTAGTGATTCAACCGCTTCACGATCAACTAATTCAAATTGAGCCGCTTGGCGAATACGTCGATCTAAATGCGAAAGTAATTTAGCAAGTTCATTGTCAGACATAGCTGCAAAGCCGCCATTTAATAACCGTTTTACCTCAGCTACTATTTTGGATTTGGATTCAACCGGATCGTAGATTCGGTAGATACGTCCTTTGTTCAACCCGTTCCACCCATCGACCCAGTCGCTGACGTAGACGCCACCATCGGGGCCGAAATCAACGTCGGTAACCAAGGTTTTCCAGACGAATTTATCGGAGTCCACTAGTTCAAAGTTCGCCCCTTGGGTCTTCATCTTGAAAGTGCGAACACCACTGTTTGCCGGACCGCCTCGGAAATCGCAGAGGAAGAACGTATTGCGATACTTTTCTCCTAAGCCAGTTCCAGGATAATGGGCCAAACCACTAGGGCCATCCGAGATGTTTTCAATCGGGGGATTAATATAAGAGGCCTGCCCTTCGTGGAATGGGTGCCAAAGTTTTTCACGATTCCAAGGGCCACGGTCTCCCAAGTATTGATAGGCCATGTTCCAGCCGCTGTGCCCGCCTTCAATGAGGTAGACCCAGCGTGCTAGGTCACCACTGTCTGAATTGTTGTCGCCAGTAAACAGATTGCCGAAATCGTCAAACGCAAGTTCTTGAGGATTGCGTAAGCCAGTGTAGAAGACTTCTAACTCCGAACCATCTGGATTGCAGCGGAACACCGCGCCGGAACCGGGGTCTTTCAAGTGCTTGCCTTGCGTTTTGATGTTGTAGCCACGGTCTCCAATGCTGTAATAGATTTTACCATCAGGGCCCATGATTAGCCCGTGCATATCATGCCCACGGAAAGCAAATCGAACTCCGTAGCCGTTGTGCAAAGACTTGCGAACTTCAGCTTTGCCATCGCCATCATTGTCTCGTAGACGCCACAGATTTGGGATGTTCGTATAGAAGACATCCCCCTTGTGATAGAGTACACCGGCTCCTGTGCCCTCGACAATATCATTATAATGTTCGCTGAAAACCGTGGCTTTATCCGCTTTGCCATCTCCATCGGTATCTTCTATTAATCGAATTCGATCATCGTGTTTCGTATATTCTTCGGCGGCTTCTGGATGATGTTTGAGAATATAGGCCCGTCGATCTTCCACCGTTTGTGCTGCTAGATCATCGGTTAACCAGTAATTGTGTTTGCGGTTGTCTTCGACCCCTTTGCCTTGACGAAAGGTCTCGGCGACATAGATTCTGCCAGAAGGATCAAAACAAAAAACGACAGGATTTGCCAACAGAGGTTCGGCCGCCCAAAGTTCCATTTCTAGACCTTCGGGAACATCAAATCCAGCAATCGCACTTTCGCCTTCATTCGAAACAGGAGCAATTTGTGGCTCCTCCGGCTTCGGCACATCCGCCGCATTTAGTTGGGTTATTGATAAAACGAATGCTGGAATTACTACAAAGCTTTGGAAAATAACACGAAACACAATGGGTTCCTCAAGTGGGCATATTGACTGAAAAAATGATATCTACTCCATTCAAGCGATGATAATTTTGCTAGAAAGAAGCTAATAGAAGTCTATGCGTAATCATTTAGCCTAGTTGGCACTATGGATCGAAACAAGAAGTGTAATCTTAAGTCTGACAGAGAAAAACGGCTGTTTTTTTGACGCTTCTCGTTGAACTCCACCGAACACTTCTTGCTACGGTCTTTAAAACCCTATGAATACGGTGAATTATTGTTCGTAATAAATAATCCTCAAGCAAACGAAAAATTAATCACGCCAAGCCGCAAAGACGCCAAGAAAGTTTAAAGCAAAACCCCTTCGCGGCTTCGCGGCTTCGAGGCTTCGCGTGAGAATCTTTTTTTCGACAAGATAAAATGTAAACCCCAACTCTCTGTTCTCTCTGTGCCTCTGTGTTTAAAGCTTCTTTTTTCTTTCGTGTCTTCGTGCCTTGGTGGTAATCTCTCTTTTTCTTCCTTGGCGCCTTTGGGCCATGGCGTGAGACATCTTTTGAAGGGATTTAAGATGATGATTTGAATTTCGATATTATTGTCGGGTAGAAGGTTGGAAGTGGTAGAGTTCACCGAGAAGTGTCGATTTTTTGTGCTTTTTAAGATACAATCGAGACTGAATTCATTCTCATCAGTTTTATTCACGACCGGAAAAGCGTTTCATGGCAACTATTTGCAGCAAATGTGGAGAGCAACTTTTAGGAAGCGTTAATCGTTGTTGGAAATGTGGAACCGAGTATCAAGCTGAACCAGAATCTGATATTCCGCCCATTTGCCGTGGCCCAGTTTTGCGGGAATACCTGAGTTTAGGTAATGAACTTACCGCAGAGGAACTGCCTGTGGTGATTGTGGCTGAAGAAGTTGAGCAAAATGATATCCCTCAAGATTCAGTATTAGTGGAGGAAACACCCTCTGAGAGTGATACGCAAGAATTGGCAGAGCCTTCGGCAACTGATACATCAATCGAAAACGAGGTTTCTGATAGCGCAATCAGCCCTATCACACAGCCATTTGCTATCGAACCAGAGGATACACAATCTGGATTAGGTAACACTTACTTGTGGATCATCGGGTTGAGTATTGTTGCCGGAACTTCGAGCATCTTTACCGTTTACGCGATTCCACTCTCGCTGATTGCCCTGGGATTTGCCATTTGGAAACTCAATGACCACCAGGGATCGTTGACTTGGGTTTGTTTATTACTGGCAATTTTGGCGTTTGCCATTTCCTCGATTCGCTTGGCGATATTTATTTACTCGCTAGTTGGGGGCCCATTCTCAGTTTTTCCCCTATATTGGTAATTGGACTTTCACTTTTTATTGAATCAGATGAGTAAATCAGAATCTTTCATTCGTTCTCAGACCAGATAGACCGATCAACCTCGTATGAATGTCTCGCAGGCAAAGCAGCAACTACGGCGTTCAATTCTCGATAACCGTAATTCTTTTCCCGATAGAGAAGCTGCCAGCCAACAAATTATGGAAACGATTGAGGAATCCGTTGAGTTCAAACAGGCATCCACGGTGTTGTTCTACCTGAGTGCCCGATCTGAAGTGGCCACTTTAGATTCAGTGCGTATTGCTTTAAATAACGAGAAGACGGTAGTTGTGCCCTACTGTCAGGGTGATGAGTTGAAACTTTTCCATTTGAAAAACGAGCACGAACTAGAAATTGGCCGCTTCAAAATTCTAGAACCTCGAATTGAATTACGAAACGATGGGAGTCGTGTAGTAGACCCTAAGCTAATTGATATTGCCTTGGTTCCTGGCGCTGCGTTTGATTCACAGGGATCTCGTTTAGGCTATGGCCGTGGCTATTATGATCGGCTTCTGCCAAATCTTCGCCGTGACGCGATGACGATTGGATTGGCTTTCGATTGCCAAATGGTCTCGCAGGTTCCCTGTGAGAAGCATGATTACAGATTAAATCGAATCGTAACGCAAACTCAGGTTATCGACTGTAATTAATGCGGATTACTTACACTGAGACATCTGGTCTTCAATCCACTTTTCAAGATCTGTCCAATCAACCGGTGGGATATCAGATAAGTCAGGGCGAAGTTTAACGGCTTCTTTAATATAGACGTGACAGATCTCTTCTTGTGCCTTAGCAGTATTCCAATGCAGTAGGATGCGAATACAACGAGGTAAAGAACCAGGTACATTGACTTCGTGTGTACATATCAGCGGAACATCCATCCAACCAAGCTGACGAGCTGCTAATGCCGGGAATTCGGCATCTAAATCAAAGGTAATACTGAATATGGCGCTTGCGACATCCTGAGGATTGATATCATTTTGCCGTATCATTAGAGCCAACAACTGCCGGGTCGATTCTAAAATCTCATCACGACTATTGTGATCCACAGTAGTAGCCCCACGAACCCCGCGGCACATCATACAACAACTCCAACTCAAATGTGTAATAACCGATTGCTAAATAGAATAAGTCAGCAACTCGTATGCACTTAAGATAACGTGAGAATGAGAAAAGCGGTAGTATCTCAAGATTGACATCAAAACGAACAATGAAAGTTCACAAAAAAGGGTGAGGATATCGTTTTTGAAAGAAAATAAATGGCAGTTTAGACCGGAATATGCCGCTGTTATTGAACAAAATAGCTAAAACTATCCAAAGACGCCTTCGGCCCATTGACGCTCTCGGTGGTTTTGGTAGTATTCCTTTCTTCCTGGTGACGCGAGAGTGTCACTAGGGAAATTTGATCTTTGACAATTTGGTTGTGACCTCTGTTGAGTGAAGCGTGAGATCGTGCTTCTATTGCAGATACTTACTTCGGTAGGTTGAAATGGTAGAAGTTATACAATTTCAAGCTGAACTCAATTTATTTTTTTGAGTTTAATTTGTGAACTAACTAATTATTTAATAATGAGACTAGTTCAAACCAGAAACTTTGTTTGTTCATTACTTAAGTTGCTTCGGTAACTTAATTTAAGCATACATCAATTGAAGGGTTTGATCCTGGCTCAGAATGAACGTTGGCGGTATGGATTAGGCATGCAAGTCGCGCGAGAACTGAAGGAGCTTGCTCTTGATGGGAAAGCGGCGTAAGGGAGAGTAACAGGTAGATACCTGCCCTCAGGTTTGGGATAGCGTCGGGAAACTGGCAGTAATACCAAATAACATCTCCGGATCAAAGTTCCGGCGCCTGAGGATGGATCTGCTCACTATTAGCTTGTTGGTAGGGTAATGGCCTACCAAGGCGACGATGGTTAGCGGGCGTGAGAGCGTGGCCCGCCTCACTGGGACTGAGACACTGCCCAGACACCTACGGGTGGCTGCAGTCGAGAATCTTCGGCAATGGGCGCAAGCCTGACCGAGCGATACCGCGTGCGGGATTAAGGCCTTCGGGTTGTAAACCGCTGTCAGAGGGAAGGAAATTTTGACCGAACCTCAGAGGAAGGACGGGCTAAGTTCGTGCCAGCAGCCGCGGTAAGACGAACCGTCCGAACGTTATTCGGAATTACTGGGCTTAAAGGGTGCGTAGGCGGCCTTGCAAGTCAGGTGTGAAATCCCACGGCTCAACCGTGGAACTGCGCTTGAAACTGCAAGGCTTGAGGGAGATAGAGGTGAGCGGAACTGATGGTGGAGCGGTGAAATGCGTTGATATTATCAGGAACACCTGCGGCGAAGGCGGCTCACTGGATCTCTTCTGACGCTCAGGCACGAAAGCTAGGGGAGCGAACGGGATTAGATACCCCGGTAGTCCTAGCTGTAAACGATGAGTACTGGATCGAGGGGACTCCCACATCTTCTCGGTCGTAGCGAAAGTGTTAAGTACTCCGCCTGGGGAGTATGGTCGCAAGGCTGAAACTCAAAGGAATTGACGGGGGCTCACACAAGCGGTGGAGGATGTGGCTTAATTCGAGGCTACGCGAAGAACCTTATCCTGGTCTTGACATAGTTAGGAATTTTCGTGAAAGCGAGAAGTGCCCTTCGGGGAGCCTTTTTACAGGTGCTGCATGGCTGTCGTCAGCTCGTGTCGTGAGATGTCGGGTTAAGTCCCTTAACGAGCGAAACCCTTATCCTTAGTTGCCAGCGAGTAATGTCGGGGACTCTAGGGAGACTGCCGGTGTGAAACCGGAGGAAGGTGGGGATGACGTCAAGTCCTCATGGCCTTTATGACCAGGGCTGCACACGTCCTACAATGGTGCATACAAAGGGAAGCGAACTCGCGAGGGTAAGCAAACCCCAGAAAGTGTACCTCAGTTCGGATTGCAGGCTGCAACTCGCCTGCATGAAGCCGGAATCGCTAGTAATCGTGGGTCAGCATACCACGGTGAATATGTTCCTGAGCCTTGTACACACCGCCCGTCAAGCCACGAAAGTGGGGTGCACGCGAAGTCGCCAGGCCAACCCGCAAGGGAGGCAGGCGCCGAACGTGAATTCCGCGATTGGGACTAAGTCGTAACAAGGTAGCCGTAGGGGAACCTGCGGCTGGATCACCTCCTTTCTAAGGATAATTTGATTCTAATCTAACGATTAAAATCAAGGGACGATCTTACACGACTGTTCGAGCAAGCAATTGCCCAAACAATCAAGTGAATCTTGACAGAAGGTTACACCAAATTTTCAATATATGAAAAGTGTTGGAAGTCAGAAATGATTTCCAACGCTTTTTTTATGCGCTGAGATAACTTAGGACTTCCAATTTGTCCATTGGCTAAACATTTCAGAAAACCCCTCTGCTGCGGCGTATTTGTCCAATGGATAAATTTTCAAGCCACATAGCATCGGTTGACAGGATGCTGTTGTATTTTTTGTGTTGTTGTAAGTGATATCAGTAAACGACTTACGATGAGTCGCACTAATACCAACTCCCTTCTCACCAATAATTTGTCCATTGGATAAATTTTCATCCATGGACAAATTCGCAATTCGCACGTTTCCTACCAGTGATTTCAGCCTGTTTTCCCGCTTGGTAACCAAAGGTTACTTTTTCAGAAAAACCCCTCTGTAGAATAAAAGATAACCAAGGGTTACCAATTTTGATCAGTCCAAATAACAGATACACTCGAAACCCCGATTTCATGCGTCGTTGTAAGTGAGTCTATCACATGACTTACGACGATTGATATTCTTTCGGATCACAATACAGGGCAAAAGGTGACATTGGCTACCATGGTAACCCTTGGTTACTTTTGACTTCGCACATTTCCAACCAGTGATTAATCCGACCTTTCCCCCCATCAGAAATCCAATCATCGGGTAGCCCATGTTGCTCGCAACCTGCGCTAGCGCAGTCGACAACAGGTCGCAAACGGAGCATGATTTATCACGAAACTAACCCACAACCCTCTGATCCAATTTACAAAAAAAATGTAAGGTCCGCCGGTTATTTTGCCTGGAAAAATGAGAATCCAACCTGCTTCCTAATTCTCAATCAAAGTAGCATTGCAAACCCCAATCACACTGGTTGTGACACTGGCAAAATGCAGTGTCACAACCAGTCGAGCCATCACGAACTGATTGAAATCTGAAAAGAAACGCCTGATGCCAAACAGTCTTAATTTACATGAAATAAATGGCTATTTCTTGTAAAACAATTGACAACGATACAAAAAACACCTAGTTTGGTTGGATGTAAAAACCAGAAGATGTACCACTTGTGCTTTGAAATTGTATCAAAACCTTAAATATCATCCAATCTATCTGAATACTGCCCTATTCATTCGCCCCGTGAAATACAAGAATTAACACCATGCGTCTACCAATTCGCTCTTGGAAGAATACCCTATCAATGCTGGGTCTTAAGCTGTCAGATAAGAAGACATCAAAAAGAACTAGAAGAAAATCACGGGCTTTGAACTTTGAATCACTCGAATCGAAGCAACTATTGGCTGCTGACTTAATCTCTGTTGAATCAAACGACAACATTTACATGGCTGAAGTTGCTCCAGCGATTGCTGGTTCCAAGTTCGTCATCAAAGGAAATCTGAACGACGACACCGATGTTGACCTTTACGAAGTCTCCTTGGGACCGGGGCAAACTCTCAAAGCCAATATCGAAGGCACCGGTTCCAGCCCCGCTGACACTCACCTACGCTTGTTCAGTGAAAACGGTACTCAGGTAGCCTATGGGGAAAAGATTGACGCCACTACCATCGGCGGCGGCACCTTTTACATCGGCGTTTCACAGGAGGATAATGTCTCTTATGATGCCACTGTTGACACCAGTATCTCCACTGCAAGTGAAAAAAGTGGGCATCTAAAAAATAAGACAAGTACCGACTGAAACTTAACATCAGTGATCCGACTGAAGAAACACCGGTGCAGATCGAGAGTTCTCCGTCTATCGCCGAAGGCTTCACCGTTTCTGCCATGAGTGGTGAAAGTGGTTCTGGCAGTGGATCAGGCTCAGGTAGCGGTTCTAGCTCAGGCAGTGGCTCATCGGGTAGCGGAAGTGGGTCGGGTAGTGGCAGCGGTTCAGGTAGTACAAACCATGCTCCAACAGCAGATTCTGATTCCGCATCCACCTTACATGACACGCCTTTGGGTGACTGGTATCTAATTTTCTCTGATCCCGATATCAATGATGTTCTCATAGTCACAGTCAGTGGAGGTACGATCACGGTTGTCGATACCGGCAATGGAAGTACAACCACGGAACTCGATACCGGCAATGGCGTCTTTACTTTCTACGATATGAATGGCGGCTATTTTGGCTACACACCCAATCTTCATTTTGTAGGTCAAGATTCTTTCTCGTTTGAAGTCTTCGATGGGTCGCTCACAGCCTCAGCAACATTTACTGTTGATGTGACTAACACAGCACCCATCGCTGAAGACATGACGGAATATATGGAGAAAAATACCGAATTGTTTTCAGGGTTTTCTGCTTGGGATATAGACTTAGGTGAGACTCTGACCTATACCGCAACGAGCCCTGCGAATGGAGCCTTTGTGTACAACAGCTTGTCTGGTGCCTACGCTTATACGCCAAACGATGACTATACAGGTACGGCTAGTTTTTCATTCACAGCCACTGATGGAATTGCTAGTGTCACCAAAGATGTGACCATCAATGTATACGGCGTTGATCTAAAAACCGATAGCAACAACGATGGTTCGATTACCGATGCCGATGATGATGCGGAAGATCAGGAAGCCAGGGCTTTGTTTATCAACACCGATGACGATGATGGCGATGGGGCTTCGGATGGCACGCAGACTTCTGTTCTAGGTGAAAACGATTTAGCCGAAATGCAATTGGAAGTCAACGCAACGGGAATGACCAATGTCACGGTGACCTTATCGGGAGACGGCTACACCCAGAACTACAAAGTTTGGTCGGACTCGACAAAAGGAACTTTGTTAATCGGAAATGGAACTAACGATACCGACGAAATCTCGTGGCCTCTGGGAGGCATGCCCAGCAGCGTTTGGGTTGAAGCCTTAGTCTCTGGAACAAAGGAGCCATACTATCTCTCTTTCGAGGACTCCGATACTGGAATCATTGCAGCAGACGATGTTAGCTTTGACTCGCTTGATGTCGATATTGATGTCGATTCTAATAACGATGGAATAATTGATGCCACCGATGATCCTGCTAATGATCTAACATTTGAAGAAGGTGATCCTGGTAAGATTCTTGCGGTTGGAAGGAACCAACGTAAACCGATTGAACTCAAACTGAGCATGCTAGATGGACTTAATCTAGACACATTTACTTTTACACTAGATTATGATCAGACCGTGATTGAAATTTTCGATACTGGTGCAGTACCAGGTGTTCCAGCCGGAAATCTAATCGGGTCAGGTGATGACATCACCGCTAGCAGCAATTATACAAAGGAAGACATTGCAAACGGCATCACACTTTATATGGACGGTGTTAATCTCGGAGAAACGGAACTAAAATTTATAGCCACGAGCCTAAATAATTCCAAAACAGACACCGTGCATATCAATGTTGCCTTAGATATTGATACCGATAGCAACAATAATGGTACTATTGAGACCACATCCCGAGCAGAAGATAATATCGAAGACTGGATTCATATTGATCCAAAGGAATTGGGCAAACGAATCTTTGTTAATACCGATGACGATAATGAAAATGGAATCGCTGATAAAGACGAAAATCTTGCCTCAGATGACGACTGGGCTGAAGTAACATTGAACTTTACCGAAACCTATCTTCCTGGTTATGAATTGGTTTTAGTACATTCCAGGGATTTGACCATCCATTCAGATTCAGCCCTTCCAAATCCCGATCCCGATAATGGTGATTACGTCTGGAATTTGGGTGACAATCCTTTAATAGCGTGGACAGGTTCACTTACGATATTTGCAGAAGGAACGAAAGTTGACTTAGAAAAAAACAACAAGATCAACTTGAGGTTAAGAAAAGGCATTGATATCTTGGCTAACGATGCTGTGCATATTAGCGTAGAATCCGTCGTCTGGCCAGCAAATGACCAGCTTAAGATAGATGAGGTTACAGGACAGTTAGTTGAAAACACCAATTGGAATAAAGAAAGCACGGACAAATGGGAAGGATTTGCACTGACTGACGCATGGTACATCAGCAATCCACTGATCGATTATATTCAGGATAGTAACCTAAGAGGAACTGCGGAGACGGTCCATCCAGATGGAGGAACTACGAGTACAGCAGGAAGCCCAAATTCGCCAAGCAACGGTGACTATGGTGACTTTGATGATGGCTTCACGTTAGAAGTGGACTATACTTTTGAAACGACACGGGGTGATGGAACGACAGGTTGGGTCCAGATTAAACAAGCTGATCCTGATCCGACGAAACCTTTTAAATTGATAAATAAAGTAAGCAATGTAGGCAATAGTGGTATCAAGTTTGGAATGACTGAAGTTGAGGCGTCAATTTTAGATATTAAATCAATGGCAAAAAGAGTCGCAGACCCTGGAGGACTTGCGTTAATCAACACCTACATTGATGACGCAGGTAAAATTGTGTTTCCTACCAATAATTTATATGTAGATGAACATATAACCCGATTATCGACCGGAATCCTCTATCATAAAACAAACTATTTAAGCATCGAAGATTTTCCTAAAGATACAAATGGCGATCCACTCCCTCTCAATAAAGCTAATTTTCAAACCATGATGAATGCCACTCATGCTAGAAATAATAATGGGATTATGATTGATGTAATTAAAAACAGTTCAGGATTATACAATATCGAAATCTACGTTGGGCGTGAGGGAGCACGTGTTAAGTCTTTCGGACAAGATAATTATGCACTCGGTTCAATCCCGAAATTATTACTCCAGACTCACTGGGGAAGTGGAGTAATCTTTGAAAACCTTAAAATTACAAAGAAGTGATGGTGTTCTAATTAATACTGGAACTTATTAGGAGATGAATCGTTGAATCAGTTGAAACACTTACCCCAATTAATCTTGTTCCTCTGCACATTGAGTAGTTTTTGGATTATCCCTAACACCCTACTGGCTGATCTTGAATCACCAGAAGTTGCATTAGGGTCTTTTACACAAGATCTAAAAGTTGGTCCTGGGATGAATGCTGCTGGAAGAAACCTCGCTGGCTGTCGTTTTATCAATATCGATTTAAGCAAAGCGAATTTTGATGGGGCGAATTTTAGAGGTTGTAAGATTTTTCAGTGCAATTTAAAAGAAGCCTCTTTTCGCAAGGCAAACTTCTATGGTTTGTGGTGGAACGAATGTGAAATTGAAGGAGCAGATTTTACGGACGCCATTCTAAATGGAACTGAAAGTTTACATAGAAGTGGTGTTGAGATACTATTTTCTTCCAGGCAGTTAAAGTCAACACTAAGTTATAAACAACGTGACTTCACCGGTTGCACAATTGGTATCGCAAAAGAGGACTCTCCACCATCATTAGACTTTCAAGATGCGATATTCAAAGATGCAGAGTTTGGCATGACCGATTTACGTGACTGCAACTTTACAAACGCCCGATTAACTGACGCTGATTTCTACCTATGTAAGATGACTTCTAAACAACTTAAATCCACTTACGATTATAAACACAAGCATTTTATACGATTAACCTTTGGCACGATTGATGGGCCAATAGACCTGTCGGGATTTAACTTGTATGGATCGTCTTACTTGCCACGTCATGCTGAATTTTCAAATTCAAATATTACTAATTGCTCATTTTATTCAATTCCGAAAGAACAATTAGAGACAACAAAGAATTTTCAGGAAGGGCAACTAACGGGAATTAATTTTAATGGCCAACAATTTACCAATGTAGATTTGTCAGGGCAGAACTTAAGCAACTCCTCGTTCAGGGGGCGTTTTCACGGTGCAAATCTTACTGACGCAGTGATATCTAATTGTAAATTTAGCGAGCCGACTGGTATTGAAACGGGCCTAACCATTAAGCAAATCAAATCCACTTGGAATTACAAAAACAACCGAATGGCTGGAATTAAGTTTCCAGAAGAACTTGCCAAAGCGTTAGAGGCAGAGCGAGCTAAGGAAAAAGAGTGATTTCATGGAACATGATAAATGCCGGGAGAACAATTTATGAATCACTTGATATTATTTTTGTCATGTTGTGTGATAATCCTACTTTGTTGTTGCCATGCAAAAGCAGATGTTGCCTCATCTGAAATCGTCTTAGGTTCTCAGTCGCAAGACCTCAAAGTTGGTCCGGGCATGGATGCCTCGAATAGAAACTTGTCTGGCTGCAAATTTATTGGTCTCGATTTATCAAAGGCTAATTTCAATGGAGCAAATCTAAAGGGCTGTTATATATTTCAATGCAACTTTAAAGGAGCTTCTTTTAGAAAAACTAATTTTGATGGACTCTGGTGGAATGAATGTGATATTCAAGGAGCTGATTTCACAGATGCCATACTAAATGGAACCATAAGGCCCTTGCAAGCACATGAAGTTGACTTCTCCTCAGAACAGTTGATGTCAACTCAAAGTTATAAAGATCGTGATTTCACAGATTGTACAATTCGTTTTGTAAGAGGAACTCCAGCCCCTTCACTTGACTTTAGAAATGCAAAGTTTCAGAATTCTTTATTCTCTCAGTGTGACTTACGCAAATGCGATTTCACAGATGCAAATATCACTGGAGCCAGTTTTCATCATTCTAAAATGACTGCGAAACAAATTGTTTCAACTTATAATTACAAGCACCAACATTTAATTGGCATTCGATTTGGCCACGTGGATGGTAAACTTGATCTCTCTGATTTTGACCTAACCAAGTCAAGGTTTTTTTCCAATCAATCCAGTTTTTCAAATGCGATTCTTACAGATTGTGAATTTTATGGTTTACCAAGTGAGCAATTAAAATCAACAAAGAGTTATCAAAATGGACAATTAATCGGAGTTGCATTTCGTGGCCAAGATTTTTCTAAAATAGACATGTCAGGACAGAACCTGAGTAACGCCTCCTTTCACGGTTGTATTTTTAATGAGACAAGTTTCAATGATGCTGTAATTTCAAACTGCTGGTTTGATCGCTACCCCAGAGGCGAAATCGATCTCACCATCGAGCAAATTAAATCAACCTGGAATTACAAAAACAACCGCATGGTTGGGATTAAGTTTCCAGAAGAACTTGCCAAAGCGTTAGAGCAAGAGCAGCTTAAACGGCAGGAGTGATTAATAAGCACTCCAATTGGTATTGAAATCGACAGCGACAGTGTTCTATTTTCAGTCATTGATGTCAACCTTACTGCTTACCGACAGACGACACCTGTTTTTGTTAGCGTGCCTATTCCCGAGGATCTCGAAGAGACAGGGGTCGGCATTCGACGTAACGGAGATGATGATGACAACGATAACATTGCGGACAGGTTTGATGTGAATGTGGCTGGCGAGGACGACTTGATTCGCGTGACCATGGAGACGGGTAACCGAAGCATGCCTGGCGTTCGCTTTGAACTAAATCGCAGTACAACCGATATCAACGTGTGGAGAAGTGCCACAAGCAACACGAACGCCATTTTTGATTTATCCCCAACGAACTTATCCACCGTACTTCCGGCAACTGGTCCAGCGATAGAGGACATCTATGTTGAATGGGCGAACATGAGTTCCACTGCTTCCACATCCTTGAAGTTAAGCGTCTGGGATACGACCCACAATCAGGAGGTATTCTTTGACACGGTTGTTTTTGACCCGTTTAAAAGTATCGTGATTGTGTTGGGCGGTGAAAATCAGGTTCCAGCGGACCCCGTAAATTTCCCTGGTGACCATGGCATATTTGACATGGCGATTGATATTTACCGTAACGATGGGTACGATGTTTTTATGTACGACGAAGACGACTCTAATACGCAAGGAGTTGGTGCACCGTATGATGAGATTGTGGAGGCGATAAACAATCGCGGTGTAACTGAGGTAGCGATCATTGGATATAGCCACGGAGGAGGATCGACATACAGTCTGTCATGGCGTTTAAATGAAAATGTCATTGGCAATCTCACAGACATTACCGGTACATTCACCGTGCCGTATACAGCTTATATTGATGCCGTAACGGATTGGACAGGTTCTCCCGAGAACAGGCGACCTCATTTATCGTTGTTTCATACAAATCAATACGAAAGAAACACGTGGGGGAATTTACCAGGGCTCCCACACGGTGGACCAGCCGGTGGCGATGACGACATTGACCGAAGTTACATCGTAGGAATTAATCACTTTAATATCGATGATGACCCTCTTATTCTTTCGTTTACTCACACTCGTCTAAAACAAAAAGTACCAACGAAGTAATTGGGAGCATTCATACCCATGAGCAGTGAAGACCCCCAAACGCCGAACCCTTATCAGAGCCCGTCACAAACTCAACGGGCAATACCCACGTCGAAATGGTCGTTGCGACGATGGGTTTCATTAGCCGTATATGGAACGTGGCTGCTATGCGGTGTGATTGGAGTTTGCATTTATTTTGAATTAGTGGGGATTTCTATTCACGATCCCGCAATAAGGTCGTTTTTCTTTCTCTCTTCGGCAGTACAAACAGTCGCTCTTGTGGCGATTATTTTAGGGTGCCCGCTTACTCTATTCGTACTTTACTACGGCGGTTGGAGATCAAGAATTCTGTGTTTGCTGCCAGCGATTTATTTCTGGATTGCTGCCGGGGACGTTCTTTTGCGATTTATTTGGCCTACAGTCAGGGATTTTCTTATTCAATTCGTTTGAAAGTACCGTTAGGTGGATGGTCAGTTGTTGTAGATGTGTTCAATGATAATGATAGAGACCTAATAAACAGGTGAATGAAAGTCAAGATTTCATCCACCCTACTTCAAAAGCATGCCCACGCGAAAGCGTGAGGGCATGGCACCAAGACCCAATGAATTTGAATTTAACCTTCTCGTCCTTCGTGCCTTTGAGTCTTAGTGGTTTAACACTTATCTTCCTTCCGTAACGGCTTCGCGTGCGAATCTTTTCTTTGCCCAAGATTAAAGACTGAATATAGTTTCTGCTCCGCAGATAGCGGACCCTGCTTTATTTTGCACGACCTTTGCCTGTTTCCTCTCGCAATTTTGAGAACACATTTCCGGTTGGCTTTTCGGGAAGTGACGACTGCCATTTTTTCAGTTTACCCAGCAGTTCTTTGACAACCTCAGGCTTCGATGAACTCAGATCGTTGGACTCGGTCACATCGTGGGCGATATCGAATAGCTCAACGTGTGACATGTCACCGTTTGCTACTAATTTCCACTGATCATGAACTACTGCCCACGATACCCAATGGTTGGGCGCGGTTGCCCGAGCAGGCCACGGAGAGCCGAACTTCCAAAACAATGGTTTTTGTCGTCTATTCATCGGCTCGCCTTTAAGCACATCCACCATACTGACGCCATCGGGTTTGTAGTCGCCTGTCAACTTGGCTCCTGCTATTTCGCAGAATGTAGGCAATAAATCCACGGCGGAAATCAAGGAAGCTTCATCAACTTTCCCAGCCGCGATTTTGCCTGGCCAACGTGCAATGAATGGCACGCCGATGCCGCCTTCAAACAGTGAGCTTTTGTATCCCCTGCGGCCTCCGGTGATTCCTTTGGAACCACCGATTCCCCAGCCAGCGCCGGTGGCAGTGTCATACTGCAAGTTCAGTTCAGCCGGCTTCGAGGCCCGCGCAGGTCCATTGTCAGAACTAAAGATCACAAGTGTATTGTCGGCAATCCCAAGTCGGTCAAGCGTATTGAGCAACTTGCCAATTCGGTCGTCTGCATGGGACAACACCGAGGCGTAGATTTGATCTGCACGATCCAAGTCTCTAAAACGCCACTCGTATTTCGGAACGGTATGAAACGGCGTGTGAGGTTCGTGCATCCACACGTTGATGAAGAACGGCTTCTTTTCCGCCACGCTTTCTTCAATGAAAGCCGAAGCACGGGCCGCATCATCGTGCCACGGCATTTGTTCCCCAGAACAATTGAAGGCGCCGTAGTCGTCGTATCCGTAAGCGGCAGGTGTCGGAGAATCTGGGATCATATCGTTGGCAAGATGCCACTTGCCGTAGTGTGCGGTTCGATATCCGGCTTGTTTTAGAAATCGAATCATCAAGGGTGCCTCGGGGTTGAGCCAATCGGGCATGTTACGCCGAGCATTGCTGGGAACCCAGGCAAAGTGGCCATCGATGTTATATCGGGCCGGAAAGTGACCAGTCATGACAGCCGTGCGACTCGGAGAACAAACGCCACTGGCAACCGTGAACCGATGAAAGTCTGTGCCTTCCTTTGCGATTCGGTCGATGTTCGGTGTCTTCACATACGGATGCCCATGACAACTAAGGTCACCCCAGCCCCAGTCGTCGGCAAAGATGAATAGGATGTTTGGCTGCTCAGATGCTTTAGCGATGGAACCATGAAGAATTACGATACTCACCAAGAAAGTAGCGATCAGCGGGACAATGTTGCGTCGAATCATGTTTATTGCATTCAATGTTGGAGGTGAATTCATAGTAAGCAAGCTCGTTACTTCATGGGCTACGATCTCTTCAGTATAATCGCCACGGGTCACCTTGCGTTGTTCAGCAACAGCAGTAGTCCAATAAAAAGCAGTCGGCCTTCCGAACTGTCGGACTTCATGCCGCGCAGGACACCTGATGACGAATTGATCGATAAAGACCGTAGATGAACCGCAATACTAGCATTGCAGATTTATAATAGCCGTAGCCCACTATCCCCATAAATTTGACAATCATTCAAGACTAGCATACATTAATGGCTTCACTGATGTTCTATTCATTCCTATTGCACCTTCCTTTTTCCTTTTTGGAGCCTAAGTCATGGAGACATCCCGCCAAAACCCTCGTTCTACTGCTCGTGAAACCACGGTCAGTCGACGGACTTTCTTGGGCACAACTGCTTCGGTAGCTGCTGCTGGTACGTTGTTTGCTCCGCATATCGGTTCTGCTGCACCTTCACGCGGGAGTGCTGCTGAGACTGCCGTGGGCGAATTTTATCTCAGTTTGACCGATGATCAAAAGAAAATGATGGCGTTGCCGCTGAATGATAATCGCCGATTGACGATTAATCCGAACTGGCATATTACCAAAGCGAAGATTGGTTCGTTCTCGAAAAAACAGCAAGGCATTATTGAGAACATCGTCAAAGGGATATGTTCTGAAGATGGTTTTGAGCGTTTCAAGAAACAAATGGCCGACGATGCTGGTGGCATCAAAAATTACTCGGTTGCATTGTTTGGTCAACCTGGCACTGACAAACCGTTCGAGTTTGAATTGACAGGGCGGCATCACACATCTAGGGCCGATGGTAACTCTCTGGAAGGCGTTGCCTTTGGTGGACCGATTGTCTACGGACATGCTGCAAAAGGGAACAGTGACAAGAATCTGTTCTCGTACCAAACAGATCGCGCCAATGAAGTGTTCAAAGCACTTGATACGGATCAACGTACAAAAGCCTTGTTAGACAAAGCACCATCCGAAGGTGCTGTCACGCTTCGCAAAGCTGGCCGAAAACTTCCAGGCATTGCCTGTGCCGATCTGTCAGGCGATCAAAAAGAACTGGTGACCGCCGTACTAAAAGACATCATGCTTCCTTATCGTGAAGAAGATGTCGACGAAGCGATGAAGATGGTCGAAGCAGGTGGTGGAATGGATAAAGTCCACATCTCGTTCTATAAAACCGGAGACATCGACAACGATGGTTCTTGGGACATCTGGCGTTTAGAAGGCCCAACGCTAGTCACCCACTTCCGCGGTGCCCCTCATGTTCACGCTTATATCAACGTGGCCAAAAAAGTGTAACGCCCATTAATTCTGAATACAGAAAAAGGCTTCCCTCGTTGATTGACGAGGGAAGCCTTTTTTATTGGAACCATGGATTACGAATCGCTGTAGCATCAAACTTTTTCAGCGCCCGGCTTGCCATTTTCTACGATATACGAAACGCGGGTCAAACACTCAGACTCTGGTTTTGTGACCACTGGCACAACGCGATAATCTGATTGCCAACTCTCTGGCGTGATTTCGCAGCGGACATACCCTCGTTCGGCATTGTAAAACTTAACGAAAGGATTGTCGGCCAACACGCCTTCGGTGTCCTTTCTTATTTCAGCTCCATCTCCACCAGACGTGATTGAGGTGCCGACGAACTCGGTGGCGACTGTTGGCGAATTCTCTTTGTCAAAGTCAATTTTCAAGTCGTTGACCCAGTTCGTGTGGATATCTCCGGTGAGCACCACGGGGTTCGCAACTTGGTGGTCGCTCATAAACTGAAGCAGGCGTTTGCGACCCACTTCGTAGCCGGCCCATTGATCCATGCTGTAGGCCACCGCATCACCTGGTGTGCGGTCGACTCGGGCCATCATGACCTGTTGTGCCAGGATATTCCAGCGGGCAGGCGATGCGACGAGTCCATCGCAGAGCCACTTCTCTTGAATGTCTCCGAGCAACGAAGCGTTGGGATCAAACACGCCTTCGCAAAGCGGTTTATTGTGATCGCCGCATGGTTGATCGGTACGATACTGTCGGGTATCAAGCACCGAGAACTGAGCCAATCGCCCATACGTCACATTCCGATGAAGCTGCATCATCGGCCCGCGTGGCAAGGTCGACCGGCGTAGTGGCATGTGTTCGTAATACGCTTTATAAGCATCGGCCCGGCGTTGGATAAACTGAGCAGCAACAATGTCTGGCTGTTCTGAGATGAACCCGGCATAGTTATTGTCAAACTCGTGATCATCCCAGGTCACAATCCACGGAAACGCCGCATGCGCCGCCTGTAAATCAGGGTCACTTTTATATAAAGCATAACGATTTCGGTAATCGTCTAACGAGGTGATCTCTGCCGAATTATGCTGGCGTGCTTTGTTTTTTCCGATTCCCCCTTCGTAGATATAATCGCCCAAGTGGACAACTGCATGCAGGTCTTCGTTGGCCAAATGACCTAAGGCATTGAAGTACCCATATTCATAATGCTGGCACGAAGCAAACGCAAAGCGAAATTTGTCTGGCATCACATGAGGGGCAGGCGTGGTTCGTGTACGACCTACCGGGCTCGTATCTTTTCCGGCTTTGAACTGATACCAATAAGTCCGATCAGGTTGCAAGCCTTGCACTTCGACATGGACACAGTGGCCCCAATCTTTCGACGCGGTGACGGTGCCTTTACGAACGACTTTGGTCATCTGTTGATCGGTCGCCACTTGCCAACGAACGCGAACGTCCTCATGTGGCATTCCGCCGCCGTTGAGTGCATCCGGTGCCAAACGTGTCCACAGTACCATGCCATCAGGAGCAGGATCACCGGAAGCAATACCCAATTTAAAAGGATAGTCTTTGGTTGATACCGTGCGGTCGGCGGCTTCAGTAAGATTTAAGTTGGCCAGCGGCCAAGCAAGACTGGCAGATGCAACAGCAGTTAGAAACGAGCGACGGGTGGGCTGAATGATATTCATAGGATGTGGTGCCTGGATAAGCGAATGAAATACGGATGGCGAAGGTAGGTTATATGATAACGGACCGAACAAACGAGTGCAAATGTTGGAAGAGTTGCCTTCGATCACAACTCAACGGATATTCCGAAATCCGATTGGCTTGCGATTTTTCGGGGCACTGCGGCCAGACGATTTGAGTTGCTGCAATAACTTTTGCAGTTCATTACGCTTGGCTTCTTCTTTGAAGAACAGGTTCGTCGTTTCACCGGGGTCGGTTTCTAAGTTGTAAAGTTGACCTGTTGCATCAGGTGCAGTTTCAGGCAGGGCATATTTTTTCATTGAGGCATTCGCATAGTTGTTGCCGCCAGAGCCGGTATGGTCAAGATATTTCCAGTTGCCTTGTCGGATTTGGAACTCACCGCGAAAACTTTGCGTGAGCAAGTGAGGGCGGATCGATTCCGAATCGTCTTGCGTGCCGATCATGGCTGGCAGCATGTCGAAGCTGTCGGTTGCTGCCTCATCGGGCAGTGTGTAGCCAACGACTGACGCCAGGGTTGCAAAAATATCAGTCGTGTTTGTCATCTGGTCAGATACTTGTCCGGCGGGGAATTTCCCTGGCCAGCGAGCGATGAACGGCACCCGGTGCCCGCCTTCCCAGCCATCACGCTTCATCCCACGCCAACCGCCGGAGGCATCGTGCTGGTGATCTTGACGCATCCAATCAACGTGAAGAGTTTCTGCCCCGTTGTCAGAGTTAAACAGTATCAGTGTGTTGTCATCGATATCGAGTTGCGTGACCAAGTCTAAAACTCTACCAACTAGCACATCAAGTTCCCAGACGAAATCGCCACGAGGCCCCGCTTGCGTTGCTCCATTGAACTCCGGTGCAGGCAACACAGGTGCATGCGCAATTTGTGTTGAGAACACGGCGAAGAAGGGTTGGTCTGGATTCTTTTTGCGGTGATCGGTGATGAATGTTTTTGTTTTTTCGTAGAACAGAAGATCAGCGTTCATAAAGTCGTAGCCAGGAGACATCCAGCCTTCGTCATTATCCCATCGCCACTTACCGCCGGGGTTGGGCAGATTATCGCGTTTATGTCGCTCACTAGCAGGCACTGCTACCATGCCGTTTTCGATATAGATATAGAGTGGATCTGTATTTGGGCAGTTCGGTGTGACAAACGATTCATCGAACCCGCGTTGATTGGGGCCATCTTCCAAAGGCGTACTTTTCTCATAATCGATGAGCAACGAGTTCTTGAATCCGCCGCCGAGTCGTTTGTTGTTTTCGTCGTACCAAGTGAGCCCAACATGCCATTTACCGAAGACACCGGTGCGGTATCCTTTTTCTTTCAGCATCTGCGCAATCGTAAGCGTGCCAGGCTTCAAATAACTGGGGCCACCAGGGCCTTCAAAAGCACCCCCGCCACGACCGGTCGAACGGTAAATCTGTTGACCAGAGAACAGACCGTAACGCGAAGGCGAGCAAATCGTCGAAGGACTGTGTGCATCCGTAAAGCGAATCCCCTGCTCCGCCATTTGATCGAGTCGCGGAGTTTTGTAAGCAGACTTCGGGTTATAGCAAGACAGGTCACCATAGCCGAGATCATCGGCATAAATAATAATGATATTAGGAAGCGATTCGGCACAAACATCGTGGGCACAAACGACAACACAACACATCACCGACAATAACTTCCAGATGTTTTTCATAGGGTACCGCATTCATTCAATCCTTGTTGTTCACATTACGAGGTACTAATACTCAAATGTTATTTTAAGTCAATTTGCCACAGTTATCAAACGACTCGAGTGAAGTATTGCAAACATTCACCCTACTTCACTCAAGAAACAAGCACTGCAGACTCACTCCTCAACTATCATCTCGCCATTCATGACAAGCCAATGGCCGGGAAAGGTACAAAGAAACGGATATCGACCTGGCTGCTTGGGTGCGTTGAAGTAGATGGTGTGGCTGTTCTTCGGGCCGACCACATTCGTATAAAACAAGACATCGCTTGTTTGAGGAATATAGTGTCGTGTGACCGATTCAGGATCGGAAATTAACAGGTTCGATGCTTGCCCGACTCGTTGTAACGTACCAGGTTTTACGAGGGCCCAGTTGTGAGGCACGACGTCTGGATTTACCAGCGTGAATTCAATGAACTCGCCCGGTTTAACTTGAAAGGACCGCGTTGCGTAAGTCAGATTGCTACCAGTTTCAATCGTAATCTTGCGTCCACCTTTCCGCCTTTTCGTATGCGGATTAGGAACACTGTGCTCGGCCATTGCGATATCCGCCAGAATTGGATGCGGGTTGATTTCTTTTATTGTTAGTGCTTGCAAACCAGGGGCATTGGTGAACGATTGTTGGTCGAGTTTGTGTACCGTTACAAACAGGTCGGTTGAATGCTCAAGACTTGTTTTAACCCGAAGATGTAACTGGTTCACTGGTTGTAAGTCAGGCATCTCTAAGAATAATGACCGACCGTTGCCGACCACATGTGCAGATTTGATTGCAACGTGATCGTGGCCAAGCATTCCAGCATGCTTGCTTGAAAACTCAGGCGATCCATAGGCACTACTGTATCGATAGTTCCAACACTGGGCAAAGGAGTTGACCGCTTGTCCGGCAATGTTTTCGTCTAGTGTTTCAGAGAATTTCAAGAGAACGCCATTCTTGTAAACATGAAATCCAACAGGCAGTTGCACTTGATCGCCTATATACCGAACACGCTGAAAACAGCCTGACTCGGGCGTGTAACTTCCCCAGCCTTGCATGCCTGTTACATAGAGTTGACCATCAGCATCGCAAAACCGTCCTCGATGCGTACCAGAAGCAAAATCACCGGGCAGCGGCACAACAGCACCTTGCAACTGTCCATCAACTTCATCACGCAGGACTAGAAAATGCGATCCGGCACCAAACGAAAAATGAAGCAATTGATCTTTGAGCGGACCCCAGCGATCACTGGTGACCGTTTGCTGGCCACCTGCGGAATTATCGAGACCTCGCGGTAAATAGACCAGTGGAAGTTGAGGTGTTTCGCCCTGCTGAGGGCCTCGATAGCCAAAGAAAGGTGGGGATGCTGATTTGCTGGCAGTTTCACCAGGGCGAAAGGCACAGATCATCGATGCTGGAGTCCATGCTCCTTCCGAACAAGGCACGGTAATCAATCCATCGGAAGTGAGCCCGATCCCGTCTGGATTACGAAACCCAGTCGCCATGATTTCGGCCTGTTGTCCATCAGGCGAGATGCGGACAATTCCCTGATTTCCTGATGAAATGTAAAAGTATCCAGCGTCATCCCGTTCAAGACCGCAGATAAAGTCATGCCCAGCAGCCGATGTTTCAAAGGCATTACTAAAACATCGATAATAATCGGCCTCGCCATCGTTATTTAAGTCTTTAAGTTGGGTAATCTGATCGCGGCATAAAACAAAAATTCCCTCGTCATCAACAATCATTCCCTGGCAGTGATGTAGCCCAGATGCGAACCGATTCCAGGTTGCCGTTTTCGAGGGATGTGCAAAGTTGGTGACTCGCCAAACATCGCCGTGCATGGTGCAAATCAATGCAGAACCATCAGCCAGGAAATTTAATCCCCCGCCAAACAGTGGGATATTCCAAGGATTGTCCAACGGAAGTTCAATGGTATCAACCGCATAGGGACTTCCAGTGCCCAACTTGATCGCGGTCTTGAACGACTGCGGCCACTGCTTGCCAGTTTTTCCTATTTGGGCAGCTAACGGATGCTCATCAAACAGCGCAACGGTACGAACAAATTCATTGTTCTCAACCCAAGGCGAATCCAAATAATGTTCGTCGCCAAGATAATAGGAAAATGCGACACGATTCCCAATGCGATAGAATCCGTCGTAACGAAACGGTTGATTGATCTTCTCTTCATGTGGGCCCAGTCCACGCTGCGTTGGACGAAGGGCCGTTCCATCTAGCGTAACGCCGTGCATGAATCCGTGACGAACTGATGAGTATTTTAAGAAACCATCTTTCCAAATTGCATCGTACGAGAGTGTAGCAGGGTTGAAACAACAGGCCATTTCAGCCTGATCGCCCAACTGCACGCAGACCCCACGTGGCACGGTAGCTCCATCGCCACGAAAAACGCCTGATTGCATGGTTCCGAATTGAACATCGTTCCAAGCATCACTGGCCCATACCGTTTCATTCTGGTTGCCCCAGTGCCCTAGCGTTCCGCCATCGAGCCCAGGGAACCCTTGAAGCAAGGCAGGCACATCTTTACCGCTCGCCGCAAGTTGCTGAAAGTAATCGGCTTCCTTCGTGTAGAAATCATACAACCGATTTCGGTTGACGTAGTGCGAAGAGTTGGGCCAATCTTCAGGGTTGATCGGTTTACTATCGAATGGAAAGGATGCCGGTCCTTGCAAGTGAGCATACGCGTGATGTAGTACAGAGTTGATATCTGCAAGTGGCATACTCTCGGGACGTCCCAAATCAACCAGACATCGCAGAAGATCAAATATCTGTTGTTTCGACATGGCCGCCGTCAAGTTATCAGGCATGAGTGATCCGGTTTTCTGTCGAAGCTCGATTTCGTCAACTGGAATCGTAGTGCGATGCTCGGTTCCTTGCGTTGGATCATGCAGTACTAGTTGTTTGTCATCCTCTTTGATGATGTACCCCGAGTGTGTTTGTCCATTTTCGGTGGCGATTCGATAGGCCGTGTATTCAGGCAATACATGATGTTTAGGCCATAAAACCGATTCGATAATTTCCTGTGGCTTACGCTGGGTGCCAATTTTGGTCAACTCCGGGCCGACACTTCCGCCGTGCATGCCGAGTTTGTGGCAACTCAGGCAGGCCGATTTTGCCGCTGCAAACACCATTAAACCGCGACCGGCATCGCCATGTAATTTGGATTCCTCAATCAGTTTTGTCACGAATTCTGAAGAATGCTCAGGTGGCTGATTCAAACTACCAGTCATTCCAGCTTTGTCGGAAGCAGCATTTTCTGGAGTACACATTTCTTCACTTGACGGATTCCAGTTTAGTACCGTAGCATCGTCTGCTGGCGGTGCGGTTGGTTTGTTCCAAGTGGAACTACGTGCGGTGTTTGAAATCCGCAGCCACTCAATTTCACCACGCATTCTGAAAGCCCCATCAACTAATCGTCCGATTCCCAAACCGCCAGGCACACTCGCCTGATTTTTAGATTTGACCTGTTGATCGGCAACCATTTTACCGTCTACAAATAATCGCAACCGATTCGGTTCGTAAACCATGGCAAGGTTGTGCGGTTTGCCGTCACAGATCATTGCTGTCGAACGTGTGTGGTCTGGGATTAAACCGGGTGTATAGGCAGTGAAGAGACCGCTGCCTGCCATCGAAAACAGTTCCCAATGCGTGCCTGACTTCTTCGTATCACTGGCAACCAGAATGTTGTAGTCCTCGCGTTGGTTCAACACTGCACGACATTCCACGGTAATGGGCGGAGTTCGATATTCGCCTTTCCCCACAAGCAATGCACCGGAGTGGTTCGTGTCTGTAGAAACATCCGTGTCTTGCTTAGGAGACCAAGTGCGAGGCGTAGGTTTCGGCCCAGCCGGTCGATTGTCGAGCTGCGGAAGAATCCATTCCAGCCCGTCCAGATTGTCTTGGAGTCGTTGCTCAACATCGTCCTGAGTGTGGCCTATGATGCCGATGGGTCCGTTGTAACCGGAATCGCGGATGATTTTGAGCAAGGCAACATCAAACTGTCCCTCCCCCAAGGGTAAAATCTTTTCTCCTTGGGTATCGCCATTACGATTCATCCCGTTCAGGTTGAGGCAAAGTAAATGGGGTTTTAACAGTGCCATGACTTCTGAGAAATCGTCGATCCGACTATGGGCATGGTGCTGATTGTAAACAATTCCCACATGCTTCCCGTTGTGATGTTGTCTCAAGTAGTTGCAGACTGCGACCATGTTTTCAGGCTCACCACCCCAGCCACCATGGTTGTAAAGCCCTAGCTTGCACCCCATTTTGCGAGTTCGCTCTACGAGTGGTAACAATTGACTCGCAGCCGCTTTTACTTTTTCGGCTTGCGTTTCTTCTTTGGGCGATGATAGGGTCACCCAAATCTGAGGGTGCATATCGTATTTTTCAAACAATCGAAATGCGTCTTCGTGGATGCTCCAGAACGCGAAGAAATCTAACCCATGTTTCTTGTATTCGAGAATCTCCTGTTCAAACGTTGGCACATGTTCACTGCGCCAGTCATAGGCGACTTTCTTCAGGCCGAGCTTGGCACACATTGCCGCCCGCTCGGCAGGCCCTCGTTTTTTTCCGTCAAAGGGAACAATGCACCAAGCCACCAGGTTCTCTTTCGCATAGATATTGCGAGCTTGCTTTTCTTGTGCGTTTGCATGCAGAGAAAAACTGAATAAAAGGAAACTAAATATCGCCAGAATTGTATAGAATTTGATTCTCATTGAATTACCCGCAGCGCGGTTGCTCCACATGTTGAGTGCCTGATTTCAATTTTGAAACACCAATTATAACACAACATGCTACCTGAAATGAACTTGCCTCTAAAAATTGATTCATCACGAATCCACAACAAAAAATCCTGTATATCGAGTTAATACCGGCAATCAATCAACATTTATTTTAAACTCCGGTTGTGGTATAATTAATTCATACCTCAATTGCCCTGCCTTCACCTCCCTCGTTGCACGGAATCTTTCTCTATGCCTACACGCATTGTACCACTTCTACTTTGCTTATTCTTCGTGTGCTCGTCTTCGATACAGGCTGCAGAAGAGCTAGAAGATTTTTCCTTTTTTGAAACGAAAATCCGTCCTGTTTTAATAGCTAAATGTTATTCCTGTCATTCCAGCGACGCCCAAGCAAAAAACAAGCTCAAAGGCGGCCTGTTCTTGGATAACAAAGAAGCATCTCTACTTGGTGGAGATAGTGGCCCTGCGGTTGTGCCAGGCAAGGTTGATGAAAGTCTATTGATCTCGGCTCTCAAACACGAAGACTTTGAGATGCCGCCAGCAGGAAAATTGCCAGAGAACGTGATTGCTGATTTCACACGTTGGATCGAAATGGGTGCCCCTGATTCACGTGAGTCAGAAGTAGAAATTATCCACAAAGAAATCGATTACGAAGCTGCTGCAAAACATTGGGCCTTTCAAGCACCACAAAAACACCACCCACCCAAAGTGAAAAACAACGCGTGGCCTAAAAATAATATCGATAGATTTGCATTGGCTCAAATGGAGAAAAATAATGTACATCCTGTGTCCAGTGCCCAGAAACGCGAACTGATTCGTCGTGCTACTTTCGACTTGATTGGATTGCCACCCTCGATAGCAGAGGTGGAAGCCTTTTTGGCAGATGAATCACCTGAAGCTTTTGATAGAGTGGTTAATCGCTTATTGAAATCGCCTCACTATGGTGAACGCTGGGGTCGTTACTGGTTGGATGTGGCCCGGTATGCTGAAGATCAAGCCCACACCTTTAGTGTTTCGGCCAACACGCATGCGTATCAGTATCGCGACTGGGTCATCCAAGCGATGAATGAAGACATGCCTTACGATCAATTTGTAAAAATGCAAATTGCTGGTGACTTATTACTTGACGAATCGGATGACCAGTTTGATCGAATCGCAGGTCTTGGTTACTTCGGCCTAGGTGCGGTGTACTATAAAAACTCTGATAAAGCGAAAGCTATCGCGGATGAATTGGATGATCGAATTGACACACTCTCACGTGGCTTCATCGCACTCACCGTCTCGTGTGCCCGCTGCCATGATCATAAGTTTGACCCAATTCCCACTGAAGACTACTACTCATTAGCCGGCATCTTCTCTAGCACCAAGTTGACCAAACTCCCGCTGGAAGATAAAGCAATTGTTGACGCCTATAACGCGGCGCAAAAGATCATAAAAGAACATCAAGGTCATCTCAAGAAATTCCGTACTGAACAAAAGGAAATTCTGGCCGAATCGCATCAGACCGATGTCGCAAAATACATGGTTGCTGCCTGGAAGTATCAAACTCGCAAAGTGAGTGACAGTAAATACTCATCGGACACACTCGCCAAAGAAGAGAAACTAGAGCGATCCTGGCTTGATCGTTGGATAAAATATCTTGATCCGAAAAACGAAAATATGAAAAAAATTGCTGCACTAGAAAAGTGGCGTAAACTGAGCGAGATTGATAACAAAGAAACAACGGAAAATGCTTCGAAAGAAGTAATCGCCGCTGCCGACTATTTTCAAAATCACCTGATCGACATTCTAAAACAACGCGATGGGAAATTAGAAAAGAAAAGTGGCGATGCGATCTACAGCAGTGCGGTGCTCAAAGATAAACAACGCATGGTTGATATTCGTGTCGACATAAGCGATGCCCAAGAATTGTATCTCGTGGTAACCGATGCCGGAGATAGTATTAACTCGGACTGGGCAAGTTGGCTTAATCCCCGCCTCACAGGCCCCGCCGGGGAAATGAAGCTCACAGATGTAAAATGGAAACGGGCCTCCACTGGTTGGAAATCAGTTCAGCTAAACAAAAATGCTAATGGGCAACCTTTCAAGTACAATGACCAGAATTTTGAGAATGGCATTGGGACTCATGCTACGTCCGTTATCGTTTATGACTTACCTGCTGGATACACGCATTTTGAATCCCAAGGGTTTCTTGAAAACGGATCTGGCTCAATTCAGTTTCGGGTCTACATCGCAGAACCGAGCGACATTGCTGCTGCCGAAGGAACTAAAATCACGAAAGAACAAAAAGACTTATTGAAAGCGATCTTCTCTCAATCAAGTCTGTTTAGCGTCAAAGATGATGATATCCCCAAGCACTTAGATAAAAAACTCAACGCTGAATTGGCCGCGATTGAAAATCAAGTGAAACAAGCCGAGGAAAAATCACCACCTGCTCCTCCTATGGCACACGCGATCCAAGATTCAAATCCTAAAGACATGAATGTCTTTATTCGTGGCAATCCTGCTAGTCAAGGTGATATCGCACCGAGACGTTTCCTGCGAATCCTTGATGGACCGAATCGCGTAGCTTACACCGAAGGAAGTGGCCGAAAGGAACTGGCCGAAGCGATTGCAAACGCGGATAATCCACTCACCGCTCGTGTCATGGTAAATCGGGTTTGGCAACACCATTTTGGCAGAGGGATTGTAAGCTCGACAAGTAATTTTGGATTACTGGGTGAACGACCGACACATCCGAAACTATTAGATTCGCTAACGGTCGGCTTCATCGAATCAGGCTGGTCGCTAAAATGGTTACATCGTGAAATCATGCAATCAGCCCTCTATCAAGCAAGTAGCCAGCATGATTCCAGCAACATAGAGATCGACGCCGACAATCGCTGGCTCTGGCGCATGAATCGAACTCGACTTGATGTTGAATCTTGGAGAGATTCTTTACTGACCGTGTCTGGTAACTTGGATCACAAAATGGGTGGGCAAACAGTAAAACTCTCGGACAGCAACAATAATCGCCGCACGGTTTACGCTAAAATCAGTCGACACGATCTTGATGGATTATTGAGGCTCTTTGATTTCCCAGACGCCAATGTCACAAGTGCAGTTCGATCTCAAACGACCGTTCCGCAACAACAATTGTTTGTCTTAAACAGTGACTTTTTTATCCGTCAAGCAAAAGGTCTTTCACAAAGATTGCAAACAGAAACCGAAAACGATTCAGACCGCATTCGACTCGCCTATCAATTGCTCTACAGTCGCTTGCCAAATGAAGACGAACTAGAGTTAGGCACCAGCTTTCTCGCGGGAGAAAAAGAGCCCGATGATAAATTATCACTCTGGGAACAGTACACCCAAGCATTATTAGGTGCGAACGAGTTTATGTATCTCGACTGATAAATAGTCAATCGAGTTAAAAAATTGAATTGAAAGTTCTCAACCTTTAACGAATAATCACAAAATGAATTCTGATAACCATATTACGAACAAGCACTCACTACTTTCAAACTTCTCGATGACTCGTCGAGAGATGTTGCAGCGAGTTGGCACAGGCATGGGAGCACTAGGGCTTGCAGGCATGATGGCCAATGAGTTATTGGAATCGTCAGCACAAGCTGGTGAAAGCAAAAATCCACTCGCACCCAAGCCGGCCCATTTTCCGGCTAAAGCAAAGCACATCATTCACTTGTTCATGAATGGCGGCCCTTCTCAGGTCGATACCTTTGACCCTAAACCGATGCTGGCCAAATATCATGGTGAGCGACCTCCTGCTTCTGCTCTTAAAACAGAACGCCGGACCGGAGGACTGCTCAAGTCTCCCTTCAAATTCAACCGCTGCGGTGAGTCTGGAATTGAAGTGAGCGAGATTTTTCCAGAAGTGGGGAAATGTATTGACGACATTTGCGTTATTCGCTCGATGCACACTGATGTCCCGAATCACGAGCCATCGCTTTATATGATGAACTCTGGCATCATCCAACCGTCCCGACCTGCCATGGGCTCTTGGTTGAATTACGGCCTAGGCACAGAAAACCAAAACCTGCCTGGGTTCGTGGTACTCTGCCCAGGTAAGCCTGTAGTCGGGCCACAGTTATGGAGCAACAGTTTTCTGCCAGGCATCTATCAGGGATGTCATATCAACAACTCAAATCTTGATCCTAAGAAAGTGATTGCCCATATCAACAACAACTATATTTCTCGCGAGACCCAACGCAAGCAGCTAGATTTAATCACTCAGTTGAATCGGAAGCATCTTGAACAACGCGTTCAAGATAATCAACTAGAGGCCCGAATCGAGTCGATGGAAATGGCCTATCGCATGCAGACCGATGCACAGGAAGCCTTTGATTTAGAACGAGAAGACAAAAAGCTTCGCGAAGAATATGGAACCAGCCAGTTTGGAAACGCATGTTTGGTCGCTCGTCGGTTAGTCGAGCGAGGAGTCCGTATGGTGCAAGTCTATTATGGCGGAGGACAGCCTTGGGACGACCATGGAAATATCGAACAAGGCCATCGCAGCAAAGGACTGGCCAGTGATCAATCGATTGCGGCGTTACTGAGAGACCTGAAGTCACGTGGTCTGCTGGATGAGACTTTAATTCTTTGGGGCGGTGAATTCGGTCGCACGCCGGCTTCCGAAGGAGGAAATGGCCGTGACCACAACAACCACGGTTTTTCTGTCTGGCTAGCAGGTGGTGGTGTGCGTGGTGGAATGACTTATGGTGCGACCGATGAATTCGGTTTTGCCGCAGTCGAAAACAAAGTGCATGTCCATGATCTACACGCTACCATCTTACATCTAATGGGCATTGATCACGAACGACTTACCTTTCGTTACAGTGGAAGAGACTTTCGCTTGACCGATGTCCACGGGCGGGTTATTCATGAAATTATCTCTTAATAGCCGCCTAATCCTATCGATCTCCCTTCAACGCCAATAATGTCGATTTCTCATTTATTTATCTCTGGTTAAATGGCCGTTAAGTGCGATGATACACGTGCTGGGGTCGATTTTATTTGGAGGAATGCGTGGAAGAGAAGCAACAAGATGTGAGCAAAGCCTGGTATTTCAAACTAAGCTTATCGGCCAAAATTCTAATTGGGCTGCTACTGGGTGTATTCTGTGGAATCTTCTTTGGCGAACTGTGCGCTCCCTTGAAAATTGTTGGAGACATTTTTGTCGAATTGCTGCGGATGACAGTCATTCCCTATATCATTGTTTCGCTCATCTCAAATTTAGGGCGGCTTTCATTAAACCAGAGTAAGCGGCTGCTATATTACGGAGGCATTGTTCTCTCACTGCTTTGGGGTATTGGTCTTCTCCTAATTTATCTCTTGCCATTTAGTTATCCTGAATGGAAAGCGGGTTCGTTTTTTAGTTCAACCGTCGTTGAGCCACCTGAGCAACTAGATATCTTACAACTATTCATCCCATCTAATATCTTTGTTTCGCTTTATGAAAATCAAATTCCAGCGGTGGTTGTACTCTGTATGGCGATAGGTCTGGCTTTAAGCAATATCAAAAACCGAGACGCTCTAATTGCACCACTGGATGTACTTTCCAAGGCATTAATAAAAATCAGTAGTGCAATTGCGAAGTTGGCCCCGTATGGTGTGTTTGCCATTGCGGCCAGTGCAGCCGGGACGATTTCGTTAGACGAACTCGGGCGATTGCAAGCTTATTTACTTAGTTACACCGCAGGCTGCGTATTACTTGCATTTGTTGTGCTGCCGCTATTAATCTCTTCGATAACTCCGTTTCGATATTGGGATGTCTTGAAGGCCAGTCAGGGAGCGATGATCACAGCGTTCGCTACGGGCAAACTGATTATTGTACTTCCGATACTGATTGAAGAAACCGAAAAACTGTTCAAGAATTATCAAGAAGAAAGTGCCGATGACTCGGTGCCTGCGATTGATGTTTTGTATCCGCTTGCCTATCCATTTCCACATTTAGGCAAAGTTCTGAGCATGCTGTTTATTCCATTTGCAGCCTGGTTTTTAGGCACTCCGATGCCCTCGGAAGACTATCCCCAGTTTTTAACGACGGGGCTCTTTGCATACTTTGGTGGCCCAATTTTAGCAACGCCATTTTTATTAGAGCAAGCACATTTACCCCATGACATGTTTCAACTGTTTTTGCTCTCAGGCGTCTATTGCGAGAGATTGGGCGATGCGTTGGGGGCAATGCACTTGATGGCATTTACGATCATCACCACCTGTGCATTTACAGGGCATCTACACATCCGACTGTTTCCGATTATTAAATTACTAGGAACTAGTGTTGGTGTATTTGTCGTGATGATGCTAGGTATGCAATTTTATCTTTCCTCGACTTTACAATTGGCGAGTGAGTACAATCAGTTGATAGAAAAGATGCAATTAATTAGTACGCCTGCATCGGCAGAGGTCTACACAGATGCGGTATCCAATCCTGATCCATTGCACCCCAACGAATCAATTCTGCAAAGGATCCGTCGTCGTGGGAAACTTCGAGTAGGCTACAACGATGACTCCATGCCATTTGCATTTCTTAATAACGATAAAAAATTAGTGGGATATGATGTCGATGTGGCTCATGCTTTGGCAAACGACTTAGGTGTGGATCTTGAATTTGTAAGATTTGATCGAGAAAGCGTGGTGCAGCAACTCAATGATGACGATTTTGATCTGGTCATGTCTGGATTAATGGCAACGGTTGAGCGATCCGAAGCGATGACCCATACAGAACCTTATATGAATGTCACCCTTGCTCTGATGGTACTTGATCATCGAGCACGTGAGTTTAAGTCGAGAGAAGTAATTGCCCAGCAGGAAGGACTGAAAATTGGATACTTCGATTTAAGTCGCGGATTTTTAGCACGTATGCAAGAGAAGAATCCTGGAGTTGAGTTTGTCAAACAGGATTCGGCGTTAGAGTTTTTTGAGCCTCAAAGAGAAGAAATTGACGCCATGCTGATCAGTGCCGAAAGTGGTTCAGCCTATTCCATGCGGCATCCAGAATATCAAGTCGTCGTACCGCTAGGAACACAAGTCTCGATCCCGTTGTATTACGGTGTCGCAAACCGTGATTCTGACATGCGAGATTTTCTAGGAAATTGGATCATGCTTCGCACCAAAGATGGAACGATGCAGGAAAAATATGACCACTGGATATTAGGCAAAAACCAAGCAGTCAAAACTCCGCGGTGGTGCATAATTCGAGATGTCTTGCAGTGGATTGATTAGCGGGAATCGCTATCAAACTCTTTACTATCGGGTGGCAGCGATGTCGATTCCGGAGTTGACTTGGCTTCGGGAACAAACATATTCGGAACGTCGTCGGTGTGGCGTAGGCCATCAGAGGTTACAGCGACCAAGATTTATGGAACTGTAGCTCAAATACTACCGCCTTCGTTCTTCATCCTCGCTCATCGCTCGGCGAACTCAGTTGCTACCTCTAATCGACTAACGTCGACCCCGACGTCGTTTTGAATATGCGTAAACAAATGGCATGCGTTCTCCAAAATCAACATCGCGGCCACCCGAAATTAAAAAAGCAAGATAGGCCACAGTATTAAAATTTTGTCACAACACCAGCAAAGAGCGATTCTACTTTTTGATCCGTTGCTAATTGCAATGCACCTTCTTCGTTAATGCTTTGGCAGTATCCATGTAGAAGCTTCTCTCCTAGTTGTACTTCGATACTACGATCCCTCAATAAACAGCGGGGCACCCAGTGCTGAACTAAGGGCTGAAAACTGTCTGCACACAGTTCTAGAAGTTCTTGTAATTGCAAAACAATTTGAAGAAACAACTCAGGCAAATAAGACTCGTCTCCGAGTAGTTCGATCAGGGAAATCGCTTTCTCTTGGATCTCCGCAGGGGCGTCTTGAAAGGAATTATTCACATTAATCCCAATGCCGATGTGCAGTCGATTGTCTTGTCTCTCAACTTGCTCAACCAGAATACCGCAAAGTTTGCGTCCTTCGCAGTAGATGTCGTTAGGCCACTTCAGATGGACATTGATACCGCCCAGCACTTGTTCAATTGCATTGGCAACTGCAACTGCGGTGATCAGTGATACTTGGTGCCAACGGCGGCTGGGAATCACAATCGACGATTGATCAAACACCAGTGTAAAAGTGAGTGCCCCTTCGGAGGCATGCCAGACGTTATTGCCACGGCCACGGCCCGAAGTTTGCTGTTTGGCAATCACGGCCCAAGGAAGCTCACTTGATTGAACGGTTGTATTTTCAATCGCAAAGGAGTTTGTCGAGTCAAGCTGCTCGAACAGATCGATTCTGTTCAAGCAGGTTTGACTTATTATTTGCTCGACATCTGGCTTTGAAAAAAACATTACGCTAGATACCGTGTATTAAGAAAGCTTGACCATTAAATCACCCGTTTCTACTTGGCTGCCAGCTTTGACAAAGACTTCGTCCACTGTTCCTGCAACTTCAGCATAGATGGTGGTCTCCATTTTCATCGCTTCCAGAGAGAGCAACTTTTGCCCTTTCGCAATCTTTTCATCCGCTTCGACCGCCACGGTCACAACCATGCCCGGCATGCTGGCACCGATATGCTTAGGGTTGTCCGCATCGGCTTGAACTCGTTTCGGAGCATCGGATTCCACTGAATGATCTAAGACCGAGACTTCTCGCGGCTGCCCATTCAGTTCAAAGAACACGACACGTTTACCATCAGCGTGCGGTTCACCAATGGTCAAGAATTTGACGATCAAGGTTTTTCCAGGTTCAATATCAATGGCCATCTCTTCACCGGTTTGCTGGCCATAAAAGAAGACGGGTGTAGGCAAGCCACTGGTGTTGCCATATTGCGTTTGGTGATTGGCAAAATCCTCGTACACTTTGGGATAAAGTAGATAGGAGACCACATCACGCGAAGAGGCTTCATGCCCTAGGATTTTACTTACCGAAACTTTCGCTGCATCGAAATCGGCAGGTTCAAATTCTTCGCCAGGGCGGCCTTCAATAATTGGCTCGTCACGCATGACTCTGGCTTGAACATCTTTGGGAAAACCACCTGGCGGTTGCCCCATTCTTCCCCCAAGAATATCTTTGACCGATGCTGGGAATGCGAGTTCGCGTTCAGGGTCCAGTACATCTTCAGCAGTAAGATCATTAGCCACCATAAACAGGGCCATGTCTCCAACCGCCTTCGATGTAGGTGTGACTTTCACAATGTCGCCAAACAAGCGATTGACTTCAGAGTAAACTTGGCACACCTTGGCCCATTGATCGGCCAGTCCTAGTGCTCGTGCTTGTTGAAAGAGATTGGTGTACTGTCCGCCAGGCATTTCATGATTGTAAAGATCGGCAGTCGCAGGCAATACAGAACTTTCAAACGGCGTATAAAACTCACGTGTGGCACGCCAGTATTCCGCTATCTCGTCGAGTTTTTGTACATCCAACCCACAGGCTTGATCCCCTAGACGTAAAGATTCTACCAAGGTATTCAAGTTCGGTTGGGAAGTTCCACCAGAGAGCGGTGCCATTGCGGCATCAGCAATATCGAGACCAACATCCGCGCCGTTCAATATAGATGCGGCTTGAATTCCACCCGTGTCATGTGTGTGAAAGTGAATCGGCAGGCCAATTTCTTCTTTCAGAGTTTTGATTAACTTTGTAGCAGCGTACGGCTTGCAGAGCCCGGCCATATCTTTAATCGCCAGAATGTGGGCTCCCATTTTCTCTAGCTCTTTAGCCAAGTTGACATAGTAATCAAGATTATATTTATCTCGTTTCGGGTCGCTGATATCCCCGGTGTAGCAAATAGAAGCTTCGCAGATGGCATCGGTTTTCAAAACCGCATCCATGGCAACTTGCATATTGGGCACCCAGTTTAATGCGTCAAATACTCGAAAGACATCGATGCCTGCATCAGCCGCTTCATCAACAAATGCGGTGACAACATTGTCAGGGTAGTTGGTGTACCCGACCGCGTTGGAGGCCCGTAACAACATTTGAAAAAGAATGTTCGGTACTTTCTCACGCATTTGAGTGAGTCGATCCCAGGGCGATTCTTTCAAGAATCGCATCGTGGTATCAAACGTGGCTCCGCCCCACATTTCGAGTGAGAATAACTGCGGACAATTTCTTGCGTAAACATCCGCGATATTCAACAAATCTTGGGTACGGACCCGCGTAGCTAACAACGACTGATGAGCATCGCGGAAAGTGGTATCGGTGAATAGCAGAGCAGGATTATCACGGACCCATTGCGAAAACTTTTCGGCTCCCAATTCTTGAAGCTTTTGCCGTGTACCATCTGGAATTGGCTGACTGGTATCAATTGCAGGAACCGGTGCTGCGATTCTGCGTGTGGCAATTGGCCGGTCTTTGACCAGTGAATTCCCATTCACTGCAATCTCACCTAAGTAAGAGAGCAATTTGGTGGCCCGATCTTTTCGTACAGGCAGATCGAATAATGCCGGCGTTTCATCAATGAATCGCGTGGTACATTTGCCATCAAGGAACGTCTCATTCGTCATCACTTTTATCAGGAATGGAATATTTGTTTTCACTCCACCTGATTGACTCCCTTTATTGAGACACCAAAAAAGCGCTCATTTATGAGCGCTTTTTGCGGAGTAGTGCTCAATTTTACTCAAACACAATCTTCACCTTGTCATGTTCTTTGAATTCGTAGTTTTCAAACTGCGTATTCTCAGTACCATTTACAAACATTTTCACATTCTGTGTATCAGAATTTATACTGTCTAGGATCTGTGTTTCGTTAAAATTCTGACCGTACCAGGAAAAGACAAAATACTGGGCGCCACCATTGTAGGAGAGCAAGCGGGTGACCTAATTGCTGAATACGTTATGGCAATGAAGCATAACTTAGGCATGAATAAAATATTAGGCACCATTCATATCTACCCCACGCTAGCAGAAATGAATAAGTATGCCGCTGGCGAATGGAAACGTGCACATAAACCTGAAAAAGTGCTTTCATGGCTTGAGAAGTTTCACCGCTGGCAGCGCAGTGATCAAAGCAAGTCATCTCGTTTTCAAGATTAACCTTCTTTCTGGTCACTTACTTTAGCACTGTCTTCAGGAACTAATATTCCTGAAGACAGTTATTTAAACGGGAATTTCGCAAAAAAACAAACATCA
>NVWB01000296.1 GCA_002733575.1 Blastopirellula sp.
CTGTCACTGCGATCGGCACGACGTTTTGCGCCGCTTCCGTGAGTGGCAAATCCAACAGTGCAGCCAAACGGCAGCAAGCTCGGATTTCAGCACCCGTCCACTGATCATCGTTGGGACGTAGTTGATCAGGATTGATCTCAAACAGTTCTCGATAAATGTTCCAAATGAGTTCTTTCTCTTCGCGGCTCGGAAGGTCCAAGAAGAACACCCCATCAAACCGTTCGCTCCGTCCGAACTCAGGCGGCAGCTTTTGCACATCATTGGCTGTGCAAACCACAAACACATCCGACTCGTGATCATTCAGCCAAGACAGAAACGTGCCAAACATGCGTGACGTGACACCTGAGTCAGAATTGCCGCCAACGCCCGCGAATGCCTTTTCGACTTCATCGATCATCAGCACACCACGGGGGCGTTTGAGCTTGTTGGTGCGATCTGGTTGTTGTAGGGCACGTTGGGTAAATGCCTTAAGTGCAGCCAGGCCGCCCAGGCCACTGAAGTTGGCACCGCCCCGATACAGTTGAAGCAGGCCTGATTTTTTTTAGCATTTGGGACTTCTGTTGCCACAGGGTTGCGGCAGTAACTTTGCCTTCGCGTACGAGTGACAAGCTAAAAGCGTTTTCGGCTTCGTAGCGAGTTAGACCGACAGCGGCATCGAGCACTGCTTCTCGCTGTGATCCTTCAGGTAATTCCCCTGGTTTGGTAGCAATACTTTCGGCGATTTCTGCCAGTTGCTGGCGAGTGGGTAACTCGTGTTCGAGCACCACGAACAGCTTTTCGAGTTCGACCGGAATCGAAACCACTGGCGAGAGGATAATCACAAACGTGCGAGTTTGTTTGCCGCTGAGGATCTGCTGCACCAGTGCTTGGACAATTTCCGCTGATTGCATGAAGTGATGAAAATTTTGTAGCACCAGTAAAGAGGTTCCATCTGGAGTTACCAGGGAATTGAGCGAACGGACTGCCGTCAGTGGATCCGTTACTTCAGTCGTTATTTCTGTTCCGGCAACGCGCAGGCCTTGATCGATATCCCAGGTAGCCATTTGCCAGTCTTCTTTGCGGCAGAGTTCTGCAATCGCCACGAGAGCATCTTGGTGTTCGTGGCTTTCAATCCAGATGCCGGTAAAGCAGGCACGAATATACTCGGCCAGGTTTTGGGTGAGTGACATAGTAGTTCCTTATGTATGAGGATAAGAGTAGAGAGTGAGCAAGAATCAACCGGCATCTGCTAGTTGCTGAATCGTTTGAAGCCAAGAGATAATTTCACCTACAGGATCACTCTCTTTCAAGAGTTCAACCGTCATCCGCTCCGTGGCGGTTGTGTTAAGCCAGCGTTTGGCCCGATATCCCAACCGGTTTCGGGCACGCGGCGTTAAGAGTTCCCACGGAGTGCCATCGTTATCGAGTTGATAGCGGGCTTTAGCGGTGACTTCAGCGACCGCACAAAAATCATCGATCACTACGAAACATTTCCTGCGGCAGCAATTGCCTGGGGATGCAGATAGTTTTCAATAGATCGTTTTTGAGTGAGCCTTGCTTGGCAACGACTACGAAGGTTTACTTGATCGACTGCTTTTTGACGAAACGCAGTTTCAGGCGACAGCTCGTGATCATACAGATGCCATTCTGGCTTGTTTAGCGGAGCCAAACGGTCTGTCCATGCTTTTACATGGCCGCCACCGAATGGGATGAAGATCAATTCCCCCAGGCGTTCCATGCAAGCCAGGTTCGGCAAACTAACATCATGATTATGAAGCGTCAGCGAGATTCGTCGTAGAAATTCGATGTCGTTGGTTCCTTCAACGACCAGTAAGACACGGACTTGGTCCATTAAGTGAGAGTCTGTTTTTACTTCATGCGGTTCAAGTGCATTGGCGATAATCATTCCTCCTGGGTTACGTGGTTTTGAAGTTGTGTCTGATGAAATTCTGTTGTCAGAATTTCGGAAGTTGTCTGGCCAAGTGCCTCTTCCAGAAAACGGCTCGCTTCCTGACACGCGCGGCCAGTAAAACCTTGGGTAGTGATTTGGGATGTGCCATCGCTGGCAACTACGATTTCGATTGTCTTCATACACCACCTCCTACTTGCACGGTGAGTTTGATGGAGCCGTCGTTAAGCGACTGTTCAGTAATCGAGTGCCTTTGCTTACGGGCTTCCAGCTTCGCTTTTTCAACCGCATAGCCTTGCAAGAACTGATCCAGCTCTTGCTGCTTACCCCAGCGGCCACCATAGTTGTCGAAGTCGACTTGGCCTGTGTTCACATCACAAACCACCGGGTAACGCCACTCTGGCAGACGAATTTGCCAGCCTGTTTTTTCAGCGATGAAGAGTTTGACAGGACCGAATACCGGTGGCTCCAGTCGTAAACGTGTACAAGCGGATTGAATGGCGACCGGGTCTCGTATTTCGGTTTGAATCTGCACAATATGTGACACGCTGTTCTCCTAAATGAATGTTGAGAATAAGTGAGGAAGACGACCAGCGACTCTCAAGAAACTAACACAGCCCTACAATCTTCAGTTCAACTGAGAATTACAAGGCCGAAAGTCCACTAGTCATAACTAATGGATCCCTCAGTTTACATGCATTATAATTAACCGACAGCCTCGAATATAATAAGTTCTTCTTGATGGATAGATTGCACACTGATATGTGGATTGAGAATAGCTTATAAGAAACGCCGAAAGTAGCTGGCCAGTACACCGGACGCTTATATCTCTTGGCTTTAAGTCCCCCTTTTTCCCAAAACGCCTTTTCGTTTTAAACCAAGTGCCTTCTATTTAAGTACCTAATTCTGATTCCTCCATGACAGTCGTCCTGTATTGGACTCTGAGAAGTAAGTGGTATCTTGGGATTCAATATCTGTCGTTCTCATATCGATCGAGAGACCTTGAAGAAGACTAGCAGTGCTGCCGCTTTGTGGATGAAGGTGATGACAAAAAAATCACAGCAATCGCCCTCTCGGCGACTTGTTGTAATACCCAACTCTCAGCTGCTGACATCGTCAACAAGCCTTGGTTGAGTTGGCTGGCTGAACTAATGGGATTTCATTCATCCACTTCCAAAGTATTGACTTTTAATCTTAATCCTAGCAAAGTCACCTCGGCGTTTATCTATTCGCAAACGCATGGAATAACAAAGGGGTTTATTTTAATGATGTGTGGTAATCATCTACTAAAACCTGAATATCTCGAAAAGATCACAGGCGTGTTGCTTTAAAAAGGCATGATAAAGTAGCCAAATCCCTAGTACCGGAACGACCAAGAAGCACTTTTAATTGCTTTTAATGAAATAGGGATTAAATGCTTCTCAACCGTTCCTGGACCTGTTATCATGTGCCTCTTCGGAACTAGTTTTTGAGAGTTTGGCCCATTAGCTTAGCGGTAGCATCACATGAATCAGGTCACAGAAACATTGGCTCCAGGGCAAATCGCTCGCGTTCGACAGCGGACGTACTTGATTGAGGAGATTATCAAACCTCGTCGAGTGGCCGACAGTACGCTCGTTCGTCTTTCGTGTGTGGATGATGACAATCAGGGGCAGCCGCTCGAAGTTCTCTGGGAAAAAGAGATCGATCCGCAGATTCTTACAGGTGAAGCGTAGGAAGCGGTTGCGGCGAAGGGATTTGATGACTCGAAGCTGTTTGCAGCCTATCTAAACACGCTGAAATGGAACTGTGTTACCTCAACCGATCCCAAACTGTTTCAATCGCCATTTCGTGCAGGGATTCGTCTCGACGCGTATCAGCTGGAACCCTTGCGGAAGGCACTCCTGCTGCCACGGGTCAACTTGTTCATAGCCGATGGCGTTGGTCTCGGTAAAACTATCGAAGCCGGCCTGATCGCTCGCGAGCTGTTACTCCGCAAGAAGGTCAAGGAAATTATCATTTCCTGTCCGCCTTCCATGCTGTTACAGTGGAAAGAGGAAATGGAAGCACGGTTTGGTCTGACTTTTGAAATACTCGATAAGGAATATATGAAGCGGGTACGTCGTGAGCGTGGTTTTAGCGTCAATCCCTGGGGCACCCACACTCGATTCTTAGTATCCCACCGATTACTGATCGACGAAACGTATGTCGGTCCACTGCGCGATCACCTCAGTACGTTTCGTAGTGGCTCGCTGTTCATCCTAGACGAAGCCCATCATGCCGCACCCTCCAGCGGTCAGAAGTATGCGATTGACTCCCAAATTACGCGGGCCGTTCGTGACCTGGCACCAAGGTTTGAGCACCGGTTGTTCCTCTCCGCTACGCCACACAACGGGCACTCCAATAGTTTTTCCGCTTTGCTGGAAATTCTCGATCCCCAACGCTTCTGTCGAGGTGTGCCCATTCCGGCTAAACATCTTGACGATGTCATCGTCCGCCGGCTGAAGGAAGATATTCGAGAACTCGAAGGAGGTTTTCCCAAACGAAACGTCATACAGGTCGACATCGATGGCCTACCATTCGATGCTCCTGAACTACGACTCTCTCGATTACTCGACGAGTATCGACAGGCACGCGAAGAACGACTCAGTCATGAAACCAAGAAAAAGCAAGCTGCATCGGGACTCTTAATCACCGGACTCCAACAGCGTTTGCTCTCATCCATCGAGGCCTTTGCTAAGACTCTAAGGGTCCACCGCAAGACCGTGAAGCGTCAATGGGAAAAGATCCAGGCTGACTCCGTCATCGAAGAGGAGACACTGCCATCCCTCGATCTGTTGGCTGGCTCCATCGATAGTGATGATGAGCGAGCCACACTGGAAGAGCAAGAGTTGGAATTCGAGCAGAATGCACAAGTTGAAGCGGTCTCCGCGGCGACACTGGGTCCACTTGAAGATCTGTCTGCCCTACAGCAGTTTGCCCATGAGCAGGAACTGCTGGAAGAAATGACAGATGTTGCCGAGCAAGCACGCTACCAATCCGACTCTCGTACAGAGATGCTGATTGAGTGGATTCGTGAAAAGATGTGCCCCAACTTGGGCAAGGCCGGCGCAAAGTGGAATGACATTCGTGTCTTGATCTTTACCGAATACGACGACACCAAACGTTACCTGGTAAGCCGGCTCGAAGCGGCAATTGCGGGAAGTGATCGAGCCGATCAGCGTATTCAAATTTTCCACGGTCCCACACCACCACCCAAGCGTGAAGAAATCAAGCAAGCGTTCAATACCGATCCACGCAAGCATCCAGTCCGCATTCTGATTGCAACCGACGCTGCGCGTGAAGGTCTCAACTTGCAAGCGCACTGCCACAACTTGTTTCATTTTGATGTGCCGTGGAATCCAAGCCGGATGGAACAACGCAACGGGCGTATCGACCGCAAGTTACAACCGCATCCCGAAGTCTTTTGTCATTACTTTGTCTACAAACAACGGCCCGAAGATCGCATTCTTCAGGTCTTGGTCCGCAAGACTGAGACGATCCGGGAAGAACTCGGCAGCTTATCTCAGGTGATTGATGCCAGACTGGCCAAGTCGGTCAGCCAAGGCATACGCCACAAGGCTATTGAATCACTCGAAAATGAAATCGAATCCGCAGATATCGATGACTCAAGCCGTGCGGCCATTGAAAATGAGCTGGAAGCAACACGCACGCGTCAGCATGATTTACGTGAGCAGATTGACCAACTGCGGACTCTGCTGGAAAACTCGCGTAAAAGCATCGGTCTGAGCGACGAACACTTTCAGTCCGCAATTTCGTGCTCGTTACAAATCATGGGAGCCGAACATTTAAAGTCGGTTCAAGACGAAGACGGCCTGCAAAGTTTCAAATTTCCAGCAATTGACGAACGCTCGGGAGCCGATCCTACGTGGGCCGATACGATGGATACGCTTCGAGTACCTCGCAAGCGAGACCAAAAGCTTTGGGACTGGCGACGCGAGGCCCCGATTCGACCCGTTGTCTTTGAAGACTCTGGCACCGTGGGTGATGACGTGGTGCATCTTCATTTAGAGCAACGCGTCGTACAGCGTTTACTGGGCCGATTCACCGCGCAGGGCTTTGTTCATCACGACTTGTCTCGCGCCTGCTTTGCCCAGGCGACCGACTCGATTCCTCGGGTGGTCTTGCTTGGCCGGCTTTGTCTCTACGGAGAAGGTGCGGCCCGGCTCCATGAAGAACTAATACCGGTGACCGCACGTTGGACCGACCCCGACATCCGCAAAGGTCCGCTCTCGCCTTACGCCAAAGAGACGGAAGCCAAGACGATGGCCTTACTAGAGGACTCCTTACTCAAGGCCAAGGGCGTTAAACTCACACCTGAAGTCATCGCACAACTTCAACAGTCCGCGGCAGAAGACATACGTCAATTGCTGCCCCATCTGGAAGCACGAGGCCAGGAATATGCAACCGAAGCAGAAACGAAGCTTGCCGCTCGCGGTGCTGCTGAAGGCACCGCGATGCGTGAAATTCTAGTGACACAGCAGAAGCACATTTCTGCGATGGTGAAAAAGATTTCCAACTTAGACCCAAGATAAAAGCGGCTCGACTTTGGAGAAAACGATGACGAATTGTTGCAACTCGATGCGAACAAGCGTTACTGGGCCAAACGCTTGGAGGAACTTCGTGAGGAACTGAAGACAGAGCCTGCTCGAATCGAAGACCTCTACACGATCAAAGCCCGGCGTATTGAACCGGTCGGTTTAGTTTATCTTTGGCCGGTGACAGGATAACGAACATGGCAAAATCACCAGAAGAATACGCTCACCTTGAATGGCTTGGTTATGTCCAGCCTGTGGGGCTTGTTGTGTCGATTCCGGCAATGCTTGAGGCACAATGCTACGTCAACAAGAACATCATGGGTGACCATGCTCAATTCTTGAGTTGCCTGTCGCGTAACGAATCGGATGAAATCATCCCAGAGATCCGTGACCTGCGGGAACTGACTCAGAAGGTCTTGGGCTGGGAAGAAGAAGACCTGAAGGAAGTTCCCCCGCACGCCGCACTGACAGGCGAGATGGCAGCGTTGGAAGTTGTGTTGCCTCAATACCACGAAACGCTCCGCCCCACGCATGCCGTGCCCGTGTTTCGACCCAAGGAAGATGAAAATCCTTGGATGCTCCTGATTCAAGAGTTGCCGACTGGCACGAAGCTAGACGAAGCGGGTGAGCCAGACAGCAGCCGACACTGGAATGCGGCCCCACAAGCCAAGTTTGAGCGATTACTGCGAGAAACCCAAGTTCCCATCGGCCTGCTGTCGAACGGCCAGCAGTTGCGTTTGGTCTATTCACCCCGTGGCGAATCGAGCGGCCACGCCACGTTCAACGTCGACGAAATGATCCAAGTCGCCGGTCGACCGATGTTTGCGGCATTACAGATGTTGCTGTGTAACGACCGCATGTTCTCGCTCGGTGAGAACCAGCGGCTGCCGGCCATCTTGAAGAGCAGCCGCAAGTATCAAAATGCCGTCTCCACCGCACTCGCCGAACAGGTACTGGCGGCCCTCTATGAATTGATGCGTGGTTTTCAGGCTGCCAATGATGTACGGCAGGGGGAACTGCTGAAAGACGTGCTGGCCAACAACCCGAATCCCGTTTACGCAGGGTTGTTGCGTGTGCTGATGCGGTTGGTCTTTCTGATGTATGCCGAAGATCGTGATCTGCTCTCTAGTGATCCGATCTACTCGAACTACTATTCTGTCACTGGCCTGTTCAATCGCCTGCGTGAAGATGCAGGTCGCTATCCTGATACCATGACTCAGCGTTTTGGCGCCTGGTCACAATTGATCACGCTATTCCGCCTGATTTACGAAGGCGGGCAACATGGCGAGTTCAAAATTCCTGGTCGCAAAGGTTACCTGTTTGATCCAGATCGCTATCCGTTCTTGGAAGGAAGGCAATTGGTCAGCGAAGCCGACGTAGAAGAATCGCCTATTCCACGCATCTCAGATCACGTCGTCTTCACGGTACTGCAAAACTTGTTGATTTTAAACGGGGAACGGCTCAGTTATCGAACCCTAGACGTCGAACAAATCGGCAGCGTCTACGAGACAGTCATGGGCTTCAACTTAGAAGTCGCAACCGGCAAGTCCATCGCTATCAAGCCGGCCAAGTCACATGGTGCGCCGGCTACCATTAACCTCGAAGCCCTGCTGGAAACACCCGGTAAAGATCGGGCGAAATGGTTGAAGGAACATGCAGACCAAAAGCTGGGCGCAGGGGATGCCAAACTGTTCAAAGCGGCCGAGTCAATTGACGATCTGCTGACGGCGCTCGATAGGAAGATTGCCAAGAAGGTGACACCACGCGTTGTACCCAGTGGAGCCATTGTGTTGCAACCGTCCGACGAACGACGTCGCAGTGGTTCGCACTACACGCCCCGTTCGCTGACGGAACCAACCGTTCAGACCACGCTCGAACCGATTCTGAAACAGTTATGTGATCCTGATAGCCCACTTCAAGAAGTCTATACACCATCTAAAGAAGACAAAAAACGGTATACCAAAGGCGAACTCGCCGCTCGAGTTGCCCTCTCGGAGAAGGCCATCGAATCGGCCCGCCAGGCACACGAGGTCGGCACGCCGCATCCGTTGCAGATTCTCGACTTAAAAATCTGCGATCCGGCCATGGGCAGCGGGGCGTTTCTGGTGGAAACCTGTCGTCAGCTTGCCGAGGAGTTGATCAATGCCTGGTACGCCCACGATGCGGTTCCAGCCAATATTCCACCCGATGAAGACGAAGTGCTGTACGCTCGTCGACTGATTGCACAGCGATGTCTGTATGGCGTCGATAAGAACGACATGGCCGTCGATCTGGCCAAGTTGTCGTTGTGGCTGGTGACGCTGGCTAAAGACCATGCCTTTACTTTCCTCGACCATTCGCTACGTCACGGTGATTCGCTGGTCGGTCTGACCCGCCGCCAAATCATTGGCTTCCACTGGGAACCGAAGAAGCAGAAGCAGTTTGGCGAAGCACTCATCCAGCGTCGACTCGACCGAGCCACGGAAGCCAGGGCCAAAATACTGAATGCCCGTGAAGATGTGTCGTACCGCGATCAGGAACAGCGACTGGGCGTAGCCAACGAAGCTCTAAACGTAGTCCGCCTGACCGGCGATGCATGTGTGAGTACGTTCTTTGCCGGCTCGAAGAAGAAACAGCGGGAAGAGCTATGCGAGCAACTTTTGCCAAGTATTGCCGAACATTATCAGAATTTAAAAAACGAAAAGCTCGACCAAGAACTGCTTGACCGCATTGAAGCTGCCGCCACCAGCCTAAAAACCGGCGAACATCCAATTTCGCCCTTCCATTGGGAGATTGAGTTTCCAGAAGTGTTTGCAAGGGCGAATAGCGGGTTCGATGCGTTTGTGGGGAATCCGCCGTTCTTGGGAGGTTGGAGTATTTCCGGTTCGCTTGGAAAGGGATTTCTAGACTTTATCAATGAAGTATTTCCAGAAACCGGAGGCCAAGCTGATCTGGTCGCGTACTTTTTTCGGAACGCATATCGGCTCTTGCGATATGGCGGCACACTTGGACTTATTGCCACAAATACAATTTCGCAAGGTGACACACGTTCAAGTGGTTTAGGCTGGATTTGCGAGAACGACGGAACTCTTTATTGCGTTCATCGCCGAAGAAGATGGCCCGGAGAGGCGGCAGTAATTGTAAGTGTCGTTCACTTGTCGAAAGGGCTTGCATGGAAGTCTGTAACCCTGGACAGTAAGCGGTTGGCAAAGCTTACTTCGTACTTTTTTCACCGGGGCGGTAATGGTGCACCTCAATCGTTATCGGCAAACAAGGGACGCAGTTTTAAGGGCACAATGGTCTACGGAATGGGGTTTACGTTCGACGACGCTGATTCAAAAGGGGTCGCGACACCAATCGCCGAGATGAATCGGCTAATAGACGAAGACAGTCGAAACGCCGAACGAACTTTTCCGTATATCGGTGGTGAAGAATTAAATAGTCATCCTCACCAACTCCCCGACCGCTTTGTCATTAATTTCGGCGACATGTCGCTTGAGAAAGCGTCTGCTTGGCCTAAACTGCTTCAGATTGTCGAAGAGAAAGTAAAGCCTGAGCGGATGAAGCAAAAACGTGAAGTAAGGAAGCGGTACTGGTGGCGGTTCGGCGAAACCACACCGGCCCTCTTTAAAGCGATTGCAGGCCTTGAACGCGTTATCGCACTCTCATCAGTTGGGCAGCGACTAGCATTTTCGTTCTTGCCAAACGAAATGGTCTACTCTCATTCTCTGATCGTTTTTGCAATCGACGATGACGAAACTTTTGGCGTATTACAGTGTCGTGTTCATGAGGTTTGGGCACGCTTTTTCTCTTCATCCATGAAAGACGATCTCCGATACACGCCACCGGATTGTTTTGAAGCGTTTCCGTTTCCCATTCATTCCAAACAGGTGTCACAAACGAGTCTCCAATACATCGACGGACGACAAACTCTGATGGCGTCTAATGAAGAAGGCCTAACAAAAACCTACAACCGTTTTCACGATCCGCACGAGCACTCAGAGGCCATCTTAGAGCTTCGTCGTCTGCACGGTTTGATGGATGTCAGTGTGTTGCGGGCATACGGTTGGGATGACTTGGCCGATCAAGCCGCTCAGCCCGACTTCTGCCAATTCCTGCTCGACTACGAAGAGGAAGAGAACGATGATCCGAATGCCAAAAAGTCGAAAAAGAAAAAGCCCTGGCGTCTTCGCTGGCCCGACGAATTCCGCGACGAAGTCCTCGCTCGACTGCTGGAGCTGAATGAACAACGACATCAGGAAGAAGTGCTGACTGGTAAAACAGTTCAAGGGAAACAGACGAAAAAACCAACCAAAGCGAAATCAAAGTCACTCAAGAAACTACCTAATTCTAACCAACGGGAGATGTTTTAATTATGGCTGATACATTCCGAGTTGCAAGTTTCAACGTAGAAAATCTGTTTGCCCGTCCGAAGGTCTTCAACTTTCAGGACAAGTCAATTGGAGACACGATTCTCGAACGAATCGGTGAGTTTAGAAAAATCCTGAAAAAAGAAACCTATACCGCAGCAGACAAGAGAAAGCTGGTGAAAGAATTCACCAAAACGAATACCGATCCAGAAAAGAAACCACTGCGTGACTACATCTTGATCCGCGAAGATCGCGGCAAGAAGCTTTGGAAACTGACCGCAAGGAAGATCACAGGTGTGAAGGCCAAAGGTATTGGCGAGCTTGATTTGACCATTGAATTTAAGAAGGCCAAGTATTCCGACACGGCCCGAGTGAACACTGGAAAGGTCATTCGTTCGGTCAAAGCAGATGTAGCCTGTATTGTCGAAGTGGACAGCCGAGATACGCTCAAGCGATTTGATACCGATATGCTAGGTTCCAGGTACCGCTACGAAATGCTACTTGATGGCAATGACCGACGAGGTATCGATGTTGGGCTTTACAGTAAATTCCCTTTCGGTGGCATCTGGACTCACATGTTCGATGGCGTGGGCAATAGTCGAACATTTAGCCGAGATTGCCCTGAGTATGAAGTTTTTCTGCCTAACGGCCAACCGTTGTATGTTCTGTGTAACCACCTCAAGAGCAAAGGATACGACTTTAACGGCACCGCAGATCTTCGACGTAAGAGACAGGCAACTGCTATTGCGGATATTATAAAAAAATACGATCTTGAGAACGACTTGGTTGTAGTGGCAGGGGACTTGAATGATACGCCTGGTAGTGGTCCGCTCAAGCCACTGCTGGATGTTCCTAATTTGTTTGACGTTTTAGAACTTGAGTTCGGCGACCAGAAAGAAAAACGCTGGACCTATCACTATCGGTCGTTCGAGCAAATCGACTTTTTGCTTGTCTCAAAGCCACTAAAGGAAAAATTTATCAAAGCTGGAGTTCAGCGCAAAGGAATCTACAACCTGAAAAAGCTCACCTCCAACGATCCTGATATTCCCAACGAAACCGAATATGACACAGTTAAAACTTGGCGGAACCAGGCTTCCGACCATGGAGCCGTTTGGGCGGAGTTTGATCTGTAAGCATGGGGTCTGCAAAATTTCAGATTCTTTTATATGAGACCGAGTCTATTCGTATTTTGATAGACTCTCAATTTGATCACCGTAGTAACACGAATTTAATCCTAGTTTTCAGCAATGATAGAGTGAGAGATTGATGACCGAACCGATAGATGTTCGAGCCGACTTGGTCGATGCTTTGCAGATTGATTTGATCGGCCCCACTGGGCCGCTAGGGAATCATAACGAAGTGCTTGACCAAGCTCCTTCTCGCTGGTATCTGACAGGTTTTTTGGTGCCAACGGATGCCGATGAAGAGCAACGCTGCGACCCAACCAGCAGCGATGAATTGGATCAAGCAGCCGAGCCAGCGGGCCTAGATGATGATAGCACACCCGAGAAATCTGCGGCGAGACGATCTTACTTGTCGAGTAGTATGGGAATCAGTGTTCTGGTTACTGCCGAAGTGAGTGAACTAGAGGCGGTAGTCCGATATGGAGAATATCTGCGTGTTGAACACGAAGAAGGCTACGCTGGCCCCCAGAATTGGCAACGAACGGCTCGGG
>NVWB01000297.1 GCA_002733575.1 Blastopirellula sp.
CTCCTTCAAAATTACAGCGATTTCAATCGATCGAACAAGGTTCTGTCGAGCTTCTACAGTTATCGAGACCATTTCACATCGATATTGGCGCTGACAGCCGGACTGCTAGCAACGACTTTGTCTGCACAAGAGAACGTACAGCAAGTCGCCTTTAATCGTGCAGAACGAACCGCTGCTATCTCGCAGATTCCATTTGAAAAACTAAACCAAGAGACTCGGAATTCACTCCACCAAGTCATTGATAACCCTAGCATCTTTCGCCGATTGCCTGTTCAAGTCATTGATTGCGATCCAACCATGTATCGGTTGTTGATTCGCTATCCTGAAATCGTAGTGAATATCTGGGAACTGATGGGCATCACAAATGTGAGTGTCGAAAGAACCGGCCCGTATCGTTTTCATGCTGATGATGGAGCCGGAACAGTCAGTGATGTTGACTTAGTTTATGGCAATCAAGATACGCATATTTTCTATGCTTCTGGCTATTACAATGGCCCGCTTGCCCCTGGCAAAGTTACGGCCAATTGTGTGCTAATTTTAAAGTCTGGTTATACAACAACTCAGGAAGGCAAAGAGCTTGTCTCCAATCGATTAGATTTTTTTGTAAGATTTGACAACAAGGGCGCCGATTTACTTGCTCGCACTTTGTCTCCACTCATTGGTAAGACGGCCGATTATAATTTCAGCGAAGCGAGTGCTTTTCTGGGGAAAATCTCCCAGAGCGCAGAAAATAATCTTGCAGGTATTCATAGCCTTTCTGGAAAGCTGACAAAGATTACACCAGAACTTAGAGCTCAATTCACTGAGACAGCAACTCTTATCAACCAAAAAAGTAGAACGCTCGAACGGGAAACTCAGATTCAAATGGAACAAGCGGCTGCGAAAGCAGCGAATGCCTATAAGCCTCGACGGTTAAACACGGCTTCAAACGTCAAGTCTTTGCGTCCAATCAATGTCCAACAACAGACGCCTGCAGAATCGACATTTGCCGGTGCTATTCCTCGAAAACGATCTGCCCAATTTAGGCGATAAGTTTCCTGCAACAGCCATACCTGACTAGCCCGATTCATTTCTCATCAGCAAAGTTTTGAAGTGCGGTATCTTTCAGTCCCTTGAGATCAAGCTTGCCGGTGCCTAAGACCGGCATTTCTTCGATTTCAAGGAATGAATCTTCCGAGGGGATATATAAATTCGGGAGTCCTGCGTTGATCAATGCTTGACGAAGTTCGGCAGCCGATTTATCAACCTTGGTGTAAAGCACAATCAGTCGTTCCCCTTTTCTGGCATCAGGCACAGCCGTGACCGCCGCCTTGAGCCCTTCTTCTTCCTCTGCACCAATGATGGTGGTTAATGTTTCTTCGATTTGAATATGCGGCACCATTTCTCCACCGATTTTGGAAAAACGGCTTTGGCGCCCCGTGATTTTGATGAATCCTTCCTCATCAATCAGTGCAATGTCGCCGGTCACATACCAACCATCTTGAATGACTTCGGCGGTCTTCTCAGGCATGTTGAGATAGCCTCGCATGACATTAGGGCCACGAACTTGAAGCATGCCTGGCTCATCTACGCCGAGCTCTTCACCAGTCTCTGGATGAACAATTCTCGCCACCACCGCTGGAATGGTTCGTCCTACGGTGCCTTCTTTACAATCGGTTTGGAAGTTTTCAATCGACCGGGAAGGTGGAATATTCACAGAAACCAATGGCGAAAGTTCGGTCGCTCCATAGCCTTCTACTGGTCTTACTCCAAAGCGTTTTTCAAAGACCTCACACAATTCCGATGTCAGTTTTTCTGCACCTCCGACGACTACATCCAGGGTTTTAAAGTGTTCTGGCTCTACTCTTTTCACAAACCCTCGAAGGAATGTTGGAGTGGAGAGTAACAAGGTGCCTTGATGTTTTTCGGTCAGCTTTCCAATCGCCTTGGCATCTAAGGGGCTAAAGTGGTAGGCGCCTTTGATATCTAGTTCAAGCATTGACCAGAGCGTAATCGTGTAACCAAGCGAATGGAAAAAGGGAAGAATTCCTATTAACACATCTTTGCTAGAGAGATGTATCATCTGATCCACTGCTTGAACATTCGATGACACATTGGTGTGCGTCAGCATAACGCCTTTAGGAATGCCCGTGGAGCCAGAGGTAAAGATTATCGTAAGCACATCATCGGGATCAATCTCGTGCAGCTTGAGAGATCGTTGCAGTAATGTGCAAGGCATGAGATAGGCCGCAAACCCGCCCCACAGTTTATCTGCCAGGGTTGGCTTGTCTTTCAAGTCTTCTAGATAGATGACATTGGCATCTAATTGAAACTCAAACTTTTCCATAAACTTACGGCTGGTCAACACATTCTTGATCCCACACTGGGCAATGCACTGATTCATAATGTCAGACGAAACGGTGTAGTTCAGGTTCACCGCAATCCGCCGATCTATCGACACTGCGGCATTCACGACACAGGCACCAACGGAAGGTGGAAGCAACACTCCGATGTATTGTTCGTCTTCTCTCGGTGCAAGAACATGACGATTCAACAAACGCTGCACCACCAAAGTACGAGCCAGCAACTTCGCGCCAGACAAGTCAACTCCGGTAGAGTCTGCTGCTTTGCTCTTGAATTTTCGCTGCTTGCACGAACGAATAAATGACATCGGGGGAGGAACATTTCGTTTTTTTCTGGATTCCACCGCGGTAGCTCCTAGTTGTTGAACTGCTTGTCGAATTTTATGAACAGAATAGGGAGGTTGGATTGGTTTGCCGAAGTGAATTGAAATGGGAGATCGCCAGCCCCGAGGCCATTTCCAGAAAAAATGCCCACTCGAATAACTGAACATCGATCCCCATAGTTCATCTAAATAGATGGGCACAATCGGGGCATCAGTTCCTTTGACGATTCGCATTAAACCGGGTTTAAACCCTTGGATTTGGCCTGTCCTGGTAATTCCACCTTCGGCAAAAATACAAACCAGCTCGCCATTTTCAATTGCTTTTCTGCCTTCGACCAAGGCTTTCATGATACCTTTGGGGCCACGATTAATCATGATGGCGCCATGCATTTCTGCAAATTTTCGGAACCAAGAGGATTCAAAGTTTCCGGCCCAGACAATAATTCGCACAGGCCGACTACTGGTTAGCAAAATCAATGCACCATCTAACCACGAAACATGATTGGAGACCAATAAGGCGCCGCCACGTTCTGGGAGATTCTCTCGATTGACAACACGGATTTTATAACAGGTCTCACTGGCCAGCCAAACAATAAAACGGACCGAGGCTTGTGGAATCACGTAAACAATGTAGACAAATATCGGGATGGTGATCAAACCGCAAATCAAAAATATTTCTCGTGATGTCATCAGTGGTAATCCTGATGCTTGTTGAAACGTAGAGGCAACCAACTGCTGGTGACCTGAATATCGATCAATCTGATCACTTCGATCGACTGGTTTTTCTAACGCAAAATGATGTCTATATTCTATCCAAAGTAACTCAGCGATGACACGTTTTTCTTCATCCACGTTGCCGGAAAGGCTCTTGATCTCTTCTATCGTCACCGGTTTGAAATCATCGGACTCTACCCGTTTCTGATAACGGGCTTTCTCTGATTCTAATTGATTTAGGAATTCTTGAGAATACTCAACATTTTGAATCTGGGTGATCTTATCAAGCGAACCATCAAACACCTGCATTCGCATTCCATTGAAGACTAACGCAATGATAAGCAATCCACCAAAGGTCATAAAGTTGCTTGCGGCTAAAATGGTTCCACGCTTTTCAGGGGGGGCGTGATGCTGAAGATATGCAGCAAGTGGCACTTCAAACAGACCGGCTGAAATTCCTAGCAGAAGCAGGAATCCGATGCTCCAATAATAGCCTGAATTTTTAACTAACTCAGGCGTCATAATGCTTTCTTGAACGAACTCTTGCGTCATGATGCTTTCTGGAACGAAGAACAACAACATTGAGCAAACGGCCAGACCAGCAGCACCCAGTGGCAGAATTCCAAGTTCCACATGCCCTTGCGACCACAGCCCGGCCAGTGCGCAACCGCCCGCTACGCCAAAAACTAATGCGATCAAAAGTGGCGTAGCATCCGATTGCGAGATCGTCCCGCTCTCGATGGCGAACTGGTCCAGATTCATCTGAAACAATCCAGCCAGTGCCCAGAAAAAAGCGGTCCCTAAGGCAACTCGCAGAATTGCCTGATTTTTGGCCAGTTCTTTTAAGCTATCAAAGGTTTGCTTGATTGCAGTCCAAGGATTCCACGGAAATTGTTGACCCCGATCTGAACCTTTGAGGGGTTGAATCAACATACTGACAAGCCAACCGACTACGGCTGTACCAATTAATACAGCGGCTGCTATCCACAGGTTGGATTCCCCTTGATCGGTTACGTCACTAAGTAAGTTCCCAATGACCAAACCTATCGAGGTTGCCAATACGGTGGTTAATCCAATCAGTCCATTGGCAGCAGAGATATGTTTCGATTTGACAATTTCTGGAATACTACCCAGCTTGGCAGGTCCAAACAAAGCACTTTGGGCTCCCATTAAAAAAACGACACCCAATAGCCACCAAACTCCACCGACATACGTCAGAAAGACTCCGAGAGCCATGATGAAGATCTCTGCAACCTTGCACCAGCGAATTACCGTCCGTTTGCTATAGCGATCTGCCAGATAGCCTGAGTGTGCTGCAAACAAGAGATAAGGGAGCACGAAGCAAATCATTCCGAATGCCAAGATGAACGCGACATTCTGTGAATTTTTTTCTTTTCCGATGCCAATGACATACCAACGAAAGATATTGTCGTTGGCAGCACCCAGCAACTGAGTCAGCAATAAACCGATAAAACCTGGAGACATCAGGCCGCCGCGCTGATCATCAGCGCTTTGAGGGTCATCAGAAGTTGTCGAAGCGTTTGCTGTCATGGTCACGAGTTAGAAAGGAATTGCAGTAAGGCTGGTAAGTTAGCGAATAACTGCAATTTTTTCTAGTCGAGGTGCTGGCATTGCCTCTTATTTTTAGAGGCAACTTGCCTAAACAGATAGCCTCTAAAAATACCCAAGCCAGAAAAGCCCCCAAGTTAACAACACGGCATCCGTTAGCCCATGCGAGAGCCAAGCCGCGTGAATTCCTCCGGGAACCCTGCGGAACATACTCCAGGTAACGCCAGCGATGACTAACGAGAGGTAAACTAGGCCCATGGAAAGCACTGAAACACCCTCCATGCCCGCAAAAATAAACATGTGCATTGCGGCAAACAAGTTGCTGCTGACGAAAACTCCTACCCAATTTCCGTACCGGGAACTCAACTCCACGTCGAGCCAAGCCCGAAAATGAAGCTCTTCCAAAGCCGCATTAATTGTGAAGAGATAAAGCACTAAACCAACTGCAATTGGGGTAGTTAAGGAGAATAGTGAATCAAATTCTGATTTGAGGACGTTCGGATCCACGCCAAGCATCTCGTGGAAGAACGTAATGGTGAAAATTGCAGAGCCTGAAAAGATCACGGCAGAGAGAAGAGAATAAATCCACACTTTTTTGCTCGGAAGAGGTTCTTTAATCGGCCAGACGGAGTTCCAACTCAACTTTTCATCTTGACGAGTCCGCCAAATCATTGGGCCTGCGATAAGCGCGGCTTTGTAGATCAATTGGACTCCGTATCCTAGAATTCCCAGCCAAAAGATACTGCCCCTCACAAGGTGGGGCAGGATTGCCCAGCACCACAATGTGGTTGAATTTCCGCCAGCTTTCTTATTTTCTTTTAATTCATCTATCATAAGGTTCAATTCTACCACGGATTCAGGTTTTCAACACATTCCAACCGCTTGCGAGAGCAAAACGGCCTTGTCTTATTTTAACGCGTAAGAGTACATTGCAGGGGTTACTAGAAAATTGAACCGGAGTGAAGTACGTGTTACCTGGACGAATCGCTTGTTTTTTCGCTGGACTCTTTATCGGTGCAGTGATGATCTATTGTGGACTAAAATATCATGTCGTGCGAGCCGATGATGGCATTCATTTTGTGCCTAAATTGTCGGCCAAATTAAGTGAAGCGTATGTTGATGTGCGAGACTGGGATATTACCCAGTGGAATGAACACCGAAGTTTAGCGGCAGCAGTTACCCAGGCCGAGAAGTCCCACTTATTTAAAGATGCGGCAAGCCAAACGTTACAGACTCAGATCGACAGTGCCTTAGAGATCTTGCAAGAAAAAGAATAGCGAAATACAGAACCGCGCATAAAAAACTGCAACCCACCTTTCAAAGCAGTGGCTTGCAGTATTTCTATCTTTTGATACCAGGCAGGTTAGCTGGCATTTACACTATGTGCGTTTATGATTCGGGTCATGGTCTCTTGTAATAGTTCAGGCAGAAATGGCTTCACGATGAAATCCTGTGCACCTTTTCGAATCGCATCGGAAATCAACTCTGTTTTTGAAATGGCACTCACCATCACTACCACTGCGTTAGGATCGAACTTCATGATTACTTCCAGTCCATGAATCCCATCATATTCTGGCATAACAATATCCATGGTCACTGCATCGGGCTTTAGTTCCTGATACATTTCTGCCGCTTGGGCACCATTTCCGGCTTCGCCTACAACTTCCCAGCCATCCTCAACCAAGGCATCAGCTACAATTTTTCGCATTAACATCGAATCGTCGCAAACAAGAATACGTTTTGACATAAGTTTGTGCTCCTAGTTCACACAAATGTATCTTTAATTAGCTCATGTATTTCATCAAGAATCTATCTACTATTAGATTAGCTCTTGAATAAAAATTAGCCGCCAAAAAATGCTTGATTTGCAATCATGGATTTTTATTTGCGAGTTATTATTATGCGAATCGATCAACTCGGATCAATCGCTACAACCCAACCCTTTTATTCACGCATTCATTAGAATTAGATCTCCGACAGTCGAGGTGGAGAATTCGACCCGATCTTTCGATTGATAGATGATGCGTAGAGATTTTTTAAATATTACGCATTCATCACTGATAGAGAAATGGAGAGCAACGGTGGAATTCAATCGAAATCAATACTTTATGTTGGGATTGATTATTCTTGCCCTGGGAATCCAATTCCGTATGATCGAATCGGTCATATTGACCGAAGAAGCCAGCAAGTTTGTTGCACAAAAGGTCTTAAAGCAGAAAGTTGAAAAAGGGGATATTCCTCAGGTCATGGTGCCAGCAGTCGAGGCCAGCCCGGCAGCGACGAAAAAACAGATGATCACTCCACCCAAGTGGATGGGCTGGGCATTGATTTCGTTTGGGTCTGTCTTAATTTTGCATAGCCTGGCAATGAAGAAACCAGACTAGTTACTTATACTTTATGCGTCTTAACTCTTGGGAGTCTCTTGCAGGACTAAATCGACGGATGCGGATCGGTTCGATCTGCCTTTGGACCACACCGCTGCCTGGCAAGATAAATTTTACCTTCAAGTACCCACTCTCACCCAAATTTAAATCGTCTTCAGGATTGGCTGCTTGAAATGGGAGTTGGATGGAATCTGTGCCATTGATCTGATAAACCCATCTTCCGATGCGGGTATAGCGATAACCGTTTCCCTGTGGAACCGCATTGAACGAGTGTCGCTGAGTTGTGTAGAGCTCCGCTTCAATTTTGCCATGAAGCAAGATGGGATTTCCACTTTGATCTGATGCGAACCAGTTGAGCAATAGGCCATCATAATTAAGATCGTTATCCCACTGTGCCAAATGGGCGTCGACTTCGAGACTGCTTAACCTAGACGAATTCGTTTTTGAGTCTTGACCGCCAGCCGGGATCTTATTCGAGTAGACATTTCTCTTCTTTTGGTGCTCTGCTTCTCCTGGAAGTCTCATCATCGAAGCTAGGTTACGAAGTCGCTCAGGTGACACTTGCTTCTCGTCAAGGAAAATTTGTTGTACACGCTCCCACTGAATCGATCGAATGATCTTGATGTGACTGTCACCCGAGGAAATCGAAAGCTGAGTGTCCGAAGTACGTGCAGAGAGGACGCCATGGAATGTTCGACCACTCTCTAATTGAATTTCATATAGGGGCTCTTTCTGCTCGATTTCAGCACCCAGAAGTAGGTCTACTAAAAAAGAACCCAAGATAAACGAAAGCAGTATCGAAGGAACCGCGATCCACCATTTTTTAGCGAGCATTGCTGTAACCTAGAGTGATTCGCCAGCTAAATTAGAAATCGAATGATCTCATTGAATCAGAAGCCGAGGCGTACTGATCAATAAAGGCAATCGGTGTTCCAAAGATATTGTGAGAGTGCTTGGTAATGACCTAAGTCGTTACTTGCTTGGAACTTCTGATTATTTAGAGAAATTAAAACTCGAAAAAGTCTCTCTCATTGATGATGCAAAAAAACAACTAGGTCGTTTTTTATCAACACTTCTCATTTTTTGTCGGGTAGCATTCGTCTTAAATCGAATAGCGATTAGACCAACTCAAAAAACGTAGGCTATATTTCAGTAGGTATTAGATCGGAGTTCATTTCGGAAATTCCGTCCATCACAATCATCGAAGGGTTCTCTGATGAACAAATATAAGTACTTACTAATCTTACTTTTATTAGCACCTTTCACGGTTTTAGCCGAGATAAATCCAAATAACAGCGGCTCAAAGACAGATACTGGGGTCTCTGATGATGAGCTCATTGAGGCTGCGGAAGATAAAAAACGTAATCGAATGCGTGAGGGGACACAGATCACTGATACCATCGGTTCGTTTGTGCAATCGGGAGAACGTTGGACCTTTGAGATCAAGGCTGAGAAGAAAGAAAAGGGAAAAGATGAGTCTCCATCATCAAGCCCAAAATTTCAAATATTAGAAAATCTAATGCTGGAGCGAGTCGCTCAGACCATCGAAAACACAACCAGCACAGTTTCCTGGAAGGTTGATGGTAAAATTACCGAATATCGCGGAAACAACTTCTTAATCCTCACTTATGTTTCTCAAAGCAAGAAATGATTTTTAAAGGAAGATTTGGCCCTTTTGGAAGATCATTATGAATAACATCTCTGTTTCTTTTGATTTACATCTCTGACTGCTTGACAGCGAAATCAGCAGGAATATCATTAACACTAACGAGTTACGTCAACTCGTTGTTATTCGCTGTGTGAATTATCGCCTTTAGAAGCGGTGATTCTTCGTGGATAATCAAAAGTTAAATCGCATGCAGATAATCGCAGAGAGGGAAAGCACATGGCCGAAAATCGTCGGCTTGATGTTTCTGAAGTTGAAGGCGTCACAGTTGTTGAATTTGTAGACCGTAAAATCTTGGATGATGCACAAATCCAGGAAATTGGTCAAGAATTCGCTGACTTAGTCAATGCTCAGGGACGCAGCAACATGCTTCTCAATTTCTCATCCGTTGAATTTTTATCAAGTTCAGCCTTGGGTAAATTGATTAATTTAAACAAGCAAGTTAAGCAAGCTGGTGGGAAATTGCGTATGAGCAATATCCGCCCAGAAATCATGGAAGTGTTTGCTATTACGAAACTGAATAAACTATTCGATATTCGTGAAGATGTGCCAGACGCTTTGGCTGCATTTTCAAAATAGAACTTATTGGGTCTCTACTTCTATCCTGAGTGCTTAACGGCCTCTCTGTTTCGAGATTTATAGACCCCTTAATGTTCCCACGATAGCTCTTTTTTTCCAGAGTTATCTTTAGCTTAATAGATATTTCCAGCGAGAATTTTACGACTCGCCTTTTCCTTCACCTCTCTTCCAAAATTGTATCAGTCTATGAGCGAAAATAACGAATGGCTATGGACGCTTGCCGAAACCATTCCTAGTGAATCTGAGCAAGGGCAACGGATCATGAAGCTGTTGCTCTCGAAATTAGAGGAGCATCAATGGCCAATGGCGGACACCTTTGGAGTTCATCTTTCGACCGAAGAAGCTCTGGTTAATGCGATCAAACATGGAAACGGATTAGACCCCGACAAAAATGTTCAGGTTGAATTGAACCTTGGAGCTAAGCGTGTGTCTATTCGGATAACGGATGAAGGAGATGGATTTGATTTTGACCACTTACCTGACCCTACCTTGGAAGAGAATCTAGACGTTCCGTCAGGCCGTGGAGTCATGCTCATGCGGTCGTATATGACTGCCGTCGAGTATAACGAATGTGGTAATTCGGTCTTTATGGAAAAAGTGTTGGATTAGGCGTCCTGCTCTTTGTGAGAATGTCACCAACTTTTATAACTCAAATCTAGAAGACCTGAAATTGCCTCGGATAAACGACTCCTATCGCTGCAAAGCTTGTGATAGCACCGGTTTTCGACTTTTTTGACGTATCATCGTGAAATCTCGCCCAAGTCCGGTTGATTTTCCCGGCTTATCGAGTAAATTTTTAACTCCTACTATTCCCCTGTAGCTCAGTTGGTAGAGCAGGCGACTGTTAATCGCCTTGTCGCAAGTTCGAGTCTTGCCGGGGGAGCTTTCCTAACTTCTGCCGAACGCTAGACTTAGCGTACCCATTATGTCGGATGGAGCGGCCTTCGAGTCCTAATCAAGTAGTACCGGTACTACTTTGGACAATAAGGTAACGCTCAATGTCTATCAACCGACCTGCTCATATTCCCAAGTATCGCCACTATAAACCGAAGAACTTGGGTGTTGTCCGCCTAGACGGACGTGACCATTATCTCGAGGCCTACAACACTGCTGAAAGCCTAGAACGCTACAACCGTCTTATTGCTGAATGGCTCTTAACGCGGAACTGTCAGGTCGCCAAGCGACCGACGAACACTCGCGCTGTGGATCAGAAATTAGTCGCCATCAATGATTTATTATTGGCATTCATGACACATGCTCAGCAGCGATATGTCAAGAATGGAGTGCCCACAAGTGAGCAGGCTAGTTTTAAGACGGCATTGCGGCCTCTGCGCGAACTCTACGGACGTGAACGAGTGACTTCCTTTGGACCGCTTGCATTACTCGCATGCCGACAGCAGCTGATGGATGCAGGGATTTGCCGAAAACGTATCAACCAGCACGTGACTCGCATTCGTCATGTTTTCAAATGGGGCGTCGCTCGTGAAATCGTACTAGAGACTGTCTGGCGCGCTCTTTGCTCGGTACAAGGGTTGCGGTATGGTGAAGCGATTGAAACCAATTCCGTCAAGCCTATTCCTGAAGCGCACATCGCTGCGATTGAGAAATTTGTCTCGCCCCATATTTGGACCATGGTTAACCTTCAGCTTTGGACAGGCTGCCGTCCCGGTGAGATCTGTGCAATGCGAACGCTTGACTTGAGGATGGATGGAAAGGTTTGGGAGTATCACCCCGAATTACACAAAACCGAGCATCACAATAAGCAACGAGTAATATACCTGGGCCCCAAAGCACAGGAGATTATTCAACCATGGCTCAAAACAGATTTGCATGCCTACCTATTTTCACCCCGTGAAGTGCAAGCTTGGCACCGTCTGCAACGGTCAAAAATACGGAAAACTCCTGTTCAGCCAAGTCAGCGGCAGCGTAAACCAAAGAAAAATCCGAAACGGACTGCAGGTGAAAAATACTCCACGATTGCGTATGATCGTGCAATCTCACGAGCCTGCACGCAAGCTGAGATACCAGCCTGGAACGATTAGAAGAGCTCCAAGCGGAAAATGACGCAGAAAAATACGAGGAGCAAGGAGAATCTCACGCTGTGCGTTGCCGGCAAATAATTGAATCGCACATTCTTCCTGTTTCTCAGAAGATTTCGGACGCGTTTTAAAAAACTTATCTGAGAAGGATGGGATCACCTACCGTATCGGTGAATGTCTTGATAAAGGGGGGCGACCAACTAGTGTCTACCGACAGCTGATGCCCAACCAAGAGGAGCATGCAGCAGGAGTAGATCAGATAATAGATGAGATTGATGAACTATTTGAGAAGGAGGGAGCAGGCTATTCCGTTGGCGAAGATAATTCTATCACTGATAATGCCAATAGGCTGGCTAGTAAACCACGGTCCCCTGAAGGGCTTCAGCCAGATGAAGGCTGGTACAGAGAACTTTCAGAAAAACTCAAATTGTGTAATCTTAATCTAAAGGATCTGCATTCAATTGATCCAACTTGTATCACAGGACAGAACTCTTACTTCGCAGAATTAGTCCATGATCTTGAAATCAAGATACGTAACGGTCTTAACCCTGGCCAAGCCGTGTTGAGGATTGATGAAGATCACAACGAAATAATTTGGGGTGATAAAGTCTGCAAATTTTATAAACCCTCAAATGAGTTTCGCTTCTTTAAATTGCTTTACGAAAACATAGGAGGCCCAGTCCCTTTTGTGGAGATATTTGAAGTAATAGGAAAAGAGATTAAAACTACCGCGATGCGAGCCATGA